>CAZZKY010000073.1:0-3035 GCA_964654765.1 uncultured bacterium
CCCCACTCCCCCCCCCCCCCCACCCCCCCCCCTCCGCGCCCACCCAGAACAAGCCGGCGCCCTCGCCCACCCCCACCTACGCGCCCGAACAGACGAGCGCCCACCCCCCTCGCCGCGACCACGCTACTCTCCCTCACCACTCATCCTAATAGGTATGCCAAAAACCACTTCCGTTACATTGTTCTCTTTTATTAAAGAAATTAATCTTTGCATCAAAGTTTCGTCATTGTCGAAAGCCTTCAGAGGCGTGACCACTAACCTCATTTCATCGCTCCATGCAAGCCCTACCCTTTTTTTCCCGTAATCTACCGCCAACACCCTACCAAACCTTTCCTTCTTCATGGGCAAAATAGTATGCTCCCAACAATGCGGAATCATCCCCCAGCGAGGATTTCTTGATTTTCAGTTTCCGCCTTGAATAGCCCATAATCCGCTCTTTTAAAATCTTTTCGGTATGTCCGATAAAGAGTTCAAAGGCATTAGACACACCCCCGCCAATTACAAAAACATCAGGATCAAAGATATGGATTAGATTTACAAGCCCAATCGCTAAATAATACCCAAACTCTTCCCACAGCAGTTTAGCTGGTTCGCTACCCTGCTTGGCAAGTTCACTTAACTCCTTCGGTGAAAATTCCTCAAGGGTAATTCCGTATCTCTGGAAAAACCTTTTAGCCCTTTTAGAGAAGTAGGCGCTTCCTAAATAGGCTTCCCAGCACCCCCTCTGACCGCAATTACAAACTGGTCCTGATGGGTCAATAACCATATGACCGATTTCAGCCGCGAAATGAACACTTCCCAGAAGCAACTTTCTATTGGCAATTATACCTCCACCCACGCCAGTCCCTAAGGTTATGCCAATGATATTGGCTTCATTCTTAGCAACCCCGAACTGCCACTCCCCCAGAACAAAAGCATTGGCGTCGTTCAAGACAAAAGTGGGCTTTCCCGTCTTGTGCTCAATGATTTCTTTTATGTGGACTTCACTCCATCCCGGCAAATTGGGAGGCTCATAAACTATGCCTTTCTCGTGGTCCACAAGCCCAGCAACAGCAAGACCAATGCCATCAATTACATTTCCCTTCTCATTAATGAGATTAACCAGCCTCGAAATTACAGAATCCTTACCATCTTCAGCATAGGTTGGAAGGGACCCCCTATCAATTATCTTTCCATCTTCAACCACTCCAAACTTTATGTTAGTACCGCCTATATCAAAGGCTAATATTCTTGCCAATTCAGTCCTCTCCCTTTGTTTTAATTATTTAACAAAAAAGTTCAACTTTCAAGCGGTCTTTAAAGTTTTACTGAAATAACGAGAAACGCAATAACCAGTCTGTTGTATCTCAAGTTCCAAAAACCTCACAAAAGCTCTGAAAAACCCGTCTTTTAAGCTCTGCCATCGGTATTTCCCTTTTTAGAATTTCACTCATAGAAGTCATTGGGATATGAGATATACCACAGGGTATTATGAATCTAAAAGGTTCAAGGCTATTATTCACATTCAGGGCGAAGCCGTGAAAGGAAACCCATTTTTTGAAAGCTATTCCAATGGATGCAATCTTTCCATGGGGTGTGAAAACCCCCGTGTATTCATCATGCCTATAAGCTTCTATTCCATATCCAATTAGGGTTCTGATTAGCGCCTCTTCCACATTGTATACGAACTTTTTAACTCCAGCAAGAGCACTGTCCAGCTTAAAAATAGGATAGCCAACCAGCTGACCGGGACCGTGATAGGTTATATCCCCTCCCCTTTCTACCTTGTAGAGAGAATACCCCAGCTTCCTCAAGTAATCCTCGGGGAATAAAAGATTTTTCCAGTCTTTGTTCCTCCCGAGGGTAAAAACAGGCTCATGTTCAACCAGTATCAATGTATCAGGGATTTCGTCTCTTATCCTTTTCTCCACCAACTCCTTCTGAAAATCCCAGACATCCTTATAGCGTTTGAAGCCTAAATCTATAATATCAATCATCGATTGATGATGTGGATGGCTTTTTTATAGTAATTTTCTGCACATTCCATAATTGCTTCAGAAAGTGTAGGATGAGGGAAAATAACCTTGGCTATATCCTCTACCCTCAAACCATTTTCAAGAACCAGTACTCCAACTCCAGCAAACTCTGATGCATGAGGTCCCACAATGTGAAAGCCCAAAACGTTATCTTTCTCATCACCCAAGATTTTTACAAAACCTTGCACGCTTTCCTGAGTCAAAGCACGGCCGTTGGCCTGGAAGGGAAATTTACCAACTCTGTAATTGATGCCCCTTTCCTTCAGCTCTTCTTCAGTATATCCTACCTTGACAATCTCAGGATCACCATAAACTACAGAAGGAATGAACTTCGCCCTGTGAGAAGGTTTTCCAGTGGCAATTATCTCGGCTACCATGATGCCTTCCTTTGAAGCCTTATGAGCAAGCTGAGGACCCGGCACTATATCCCCAATGGCGTAAACACCTTTCAAATTAGTAGTGTAGTTCTCATCAATCTTAACAAATCCCTTTTCGTCAAGTTCAATTCCAGCCTTTGTAAAGGCCTCAGTATTTGGTTTTCTACCCGTTGCTATCAAAATCTTATCAGGTTCAACGGGAATCCTTTCTTCGCCTTTTAAAATATAAAATTTTCCGTCTTCTCTTATCACCTTAGAATTAAGGTAAAACTTTATTCCCTTCCTTTCAAGACTCCTTTTTAGGATACTGACCGCTTCCCTGTCAAAACCTGCAAGTATGTCGGGTAATATTTCCACTATGGACACTTCTGAACCAAGTCTCCTGTAAATAGTTGCCATCTCAATACCAATTACACCTGCTCCCACAACCAGAAGATGTTTTGGAATCTCTCTTACCTCAAGGGCCGACGTAGAATCGAGGAACTTCACACCATCAAAATCGAACCCGGGAATACTTCTCGGAGAAGAACCCGTGGCAAGTATGATAGAATCAGCCTCAATAACTTCATTTTCTACCTTCACCTGTTTTTCGTTTAAAAGCTCACCATATCCCTTTATAAGTTCTATACCATTTTGTTTGAAG
>CAZZKY010000074.1:0-62477 GCA_964654765.1 uncultured bacterium
ATTGAGAGTGCAAAGAGCAAGAAACTGGAAGGAAAAGTCACAAAATTTCTTTATGAAGGACCAAGAGATAGGAGCAGTTTTGAAGTATTTAAAAATTACGAGACTGCTTTAAAAAATGCAGGATATAAAATTTTATTTCAAGGAAGAGGAAGAGAAGAAATATATGGGATTTATGTATTTCTTGAAAGGAAGAATAAAGATTTTTTAGGTGGATGGGAAGATCCTGACAAAGGCTGGTACTATCTTTCAGCATCCTCCCCTGATGAAAAGTTATACATATCAATTTTTGTGTTAACATCTTATAGAGGTCCTCGTGCTGCTGTTTCAATAGTAGAGCCAAAAGGAATGGAGGTTGGGCTTGTAACTGCAGAAATGATGGAAGAAAGTATCCAAAGAACTGGTAAGGTCGCTTTATATACCATATATTTTGATTTCGATAAGGCGGATTTAAAACCAGAATCAAAACCAACGATTGAGGAAATAGCAAAACTTCTTAAAAAGAATCCAAAATTAAGACTTTATGTCGTGGGTCATACTGATAATGTGGGAAGCTTTGATTACAATATGAATCTTTCTCAAAGAAGGGCTGATGCAGTTGTTAAAGAACTTGTTGAGAAGTACGGAATCTCCAGAGAAAGATTAAAACCATATGGTGTTGGTCCCCTTTGTCCTGTTTCCAGTAATTTAACGGAAGAAGGTAGAAGCAAAAATAGAAGAGTTGAACTTGTGGAACAATAAAATACATTCTAATCTCTTTTATTTCATTTAATGCAAAACTTTCAGAAAAAGCACCTTTGCAAAATTGCTGCACATAAAAATAAATGTGCAAGGTCATTAGCAGATAAAAGTTCTGGCAAAAATCAGTTAAAGTAAACTTTAGTGAAGTATTTTAGCAACGATCACAAAAACCTATTAGCCAAACTTTATTAAAAATATTATTTTGAGTCGAAAAAAGAGTTCGGAATCACCAAATAGCCGTTAAAAAGGAAACCGATGAGAAGAATTTTAAAAGAGAATTAACAAGTGAGCAACCACAGTTAAATATAAAAAAACAGGATTTCCAATTAGTTTACAAATCCTGGTTAGGCCTACCATCCAGATTAATAAAAAGTGGACAATTTTACCACCACCTTTATGTACCCACATTAAAAACTAACCAAATCCTTGCAAACACAAAAACACGTGAACTCAACTCCCAAATTACTTAGATAGCAAAGCATCAAATTAAATCTTCCATGTACCTAAACCTGGATTTATAATTTCATTAAAATAAGGAGGCCATATGAAAGTCGTGCGCATTTTATTCTTCTTTTTTGTACTACTCGGCTCTAACTTAATGGGTAGTACTCTCTCTATAGTAAGAGTTTACGTTCAAAATTACAAAGAACTTGAAGAAAGGGTTTTAAAATATTTCCAAAAGGGTGAATTTCCAGAAATAACGGGGGTTCGGCCTAAGGAATGGTACGACCTTCTGGTTGACGAAAAAGGACTTCAAAAGATAAACTCGTTGAACATAAAATACGAAATAATAATACAGGATCTTGAAAACGAAAAGAAGAAGGTAAAAGACAGTTACCACTCTTACGAGCAAATCACAACTTTACTAAGGAACTATGCCCTGAGCTACCCATCAATTTGTAAAATCGAAAGTATAGGACCCACTTATGAAGGAAGGTGGATTTATGGAGTTAAGATTTCAGACAACGTTTCAATAGATGAAGAAGAGCCAGAACAACTTTTTTCAGGTTGTCACCATGCAAGGGAATGGGCAAGTGTGGAAGTTCCAATTTTTATAATAGACACTCTACTCCAAGGATACGGGGTTAACCAGACCATAACTGATATCGTTAATAACCGTGAAATATGGATTTTTCCCGTCATTAACGTAGATGGGTACATATACGATTATTCTGGCGGTGGAAGAAGCTGGAGAAAGAACAGGGAACCTTACAGGAACGCTATTGGTACTGACCCGAACAGAAACTACAATGGAATATGTGACAGTAATGCAATAGATGGATGGGGCGTTATAAATTCATCCGCCGTGACTCACTACCCAAGCCAAGAAACTTTTTGTGGAAAGCGACAGCACTCTGCTAGGGAAATTTCTGCCTACGCAGAATTTATAAAATCCCACAATTTTGTAACCATAGTTGACTACCACTCCTACTCTGAGTTAGTACTCGCACCCTGGGGACACAAGTATGATGCAACACCTCACGAAAGTTGGTACAATGCAATAGGAAGTGCAATGGCAAATCTAATTGGCCGTCTCGAAGGAGGTACATATACTTTTGAGAAGTCTGTGGAGCTGTACCCCACATCAGGAAGCTCAACCGACTGGGAGTACGGTTGGTACACGTACGTTGATGGTACCCCCTGTTTAGCTTTCACAGTAGAAATAGGAACTGCGTTTTATCAGAACACATCCGATTTGCCTCACATAAAAAGAGAAAACTTCGAAGGCGCCCTATTCCTCCTCCAAAAAGGGGACTCTATATATCAGTTCATGAAAACCATACCACCCGCACCCATGATTATCTCTCCTGCCGGTGACACCGTCTCAGATTCAATCCTATTGATATGGACTGTTCCCAACAGGGATTTTAGCCAACCTTCAGCATACGAGATTCAAATACTAAAAGGTTTTAATAAAATATCAGAAGACTTTGAAGGTAATATGGACCTTTGGGTAATCGAAAACTTTTCGGTTTCTACTCAGAGGTCCCATTCTGGCAGTAAATCTCTCCTATCTGCCCAGTCAAATTATGCTGCATGTCAGGCACGAACGAAGTATCCATATTTTGTTGAAACCGGCGACAGCTTTTGCTTATGGACTTACTACGATATTGAAACCGATTACGATGCTGCAATAGTAGAAATATCTACCAATTTAAGAGAATGGCTTCCTCTCGAAACCGAAAGGATCACAGGACAAAGTTCAAGCTGGATCTACAAAAGGTATGACCTTACAAACTATGAAGGTAAAAGCGTGTATTTTAGAATCCGATATATGACCGATGGCGGCGTCCTTGGGGAAGGTATTTACATCGATGATGTTTACCCCGTTGCAAGGTGGGACTCTATCATAACACTCCCGCAGGTAACAGATACTCTTTATGTGCTTAAAGGACTTGATACAGGCACATACTACATTAGGGTAAGAGCTTATTCAAATCAGTTTGGATACGGGAATTACAGTACACTCAAAAAAGTTTACCTGACACAAACTCAAACCCTGACAAGGGATAATGAAACAAAACCTGAAATCTCAATAAAATATCTGGGAAGAGCAAACATTAATATACATATTCAAGCGACGGACCCTGATTTAAAAATCTACGATGCCCAGGGTCGTTTGATCTGGCAAGTAAAACACAGTGGAAATGTAAAAACATCGTATCAATTGAGATTGCAAAAGAAAGGCATTTACTTCTACATTTTTGAGAGCGGAAACTATAAAACGAGAGGTAAAATTTTAAATCTGAACTAATCTAAATATAATAACGGATTAACGGCCTTACCGCGGTCACGGATTTCAAAGTGGAGACGCGAGCCGAAATAGTGATCTGAAGTCCCCACTGAACCAATTACCTGACCTCTTAAAACTTTACTCCCAGTTGAAACATCCATTCTGTATAAATACGAGTACACTGAAAAGAACCCACCATGGTCAATAATTACGGTGTTCCCATACCCCGTCACGGTTCCAGTAAAAATTACCACCCCATCATCAATGGCCAGAACCGAACTCCCCGGTGTTGCCTCAATATCAATACCAGGATTGAATATCTTTGTTCCATACTTTGGATTTACTATAGTCCCGTACTCCATCACCACCCTCCCTTTTACGGGCCACGGGTATTTCCCTTTCGGACTCTTCGCAACGACGCGCTCTTCCCTCCTCTTCCTCTCCTGCTCCTTTTCAAGCCTTGTTATCAAAGCTTCCATCTCTTTGATAGCTTTTTCAAGGTCTGCCAGCCTCTTTTCCTCCATAAGTTTCCTTTGTTTCAAAGAAGCTAAAAGTTGCTCCTTTTGAACTTTTAAATACTCAAGGTTCTTCTTCTGATCAACAACCTCGTCCTTCATTGCCTGTACAAATTCAAGATTTTCGTTTCTTAAATCCCTGTAAGCTTTAAGTTCGTTATAAATCTGCAAGGCCCTGTCTCTCTCCCTTTTTTCACTCTTAATAACATAATCAAGTAGATAAAAGACCTCCTTTTCTTCCTCGTCAGAAGGTAAATATTTCAAAATTTGGTTTTCAGGTGGAGTCTGATACAGCAAATTTAAACTGAACTTAATTCTATCAGCGCGCTCGTAAAGCTCCTCCTCTTTTTGTTTAATCTGCACTTCCAATTTTGCAATCTCATTTTGAATGGAAGCCATATCTCTGTTTAGTTTTTCAATAAACCTCATTATCTCATCTTCCTTTTTAGTAATTCTCACGATCTCTTCCTCAGCACTTTTCATCCTTGTCTCCATCTGAGCAATCTTTTGCTTTGTCTCCTGAAACTCTTTTTTAAGCCTTTCCAGTTGCCGTCTGGATGTTTCTATATCGGCTACTTCAGTACAGAGTATAAAAATCAATAAAGCCTTCATTTTTCAAGCACGTCAACGCTGAAAATCAGTTGAAGTAAAAGGAAAAACAATAGAAGAAGGTAAACGGGATAGAAGGGTATATGAAGCATCTTCGCGATCTGATTAAAAACTGCTAATATTATAAAAGAAACAAGAACAAGTGGGATCGCTGAAGCGACAACAAAAGTTATTTCGAGTCCACGTTTTTCATAACCCAAATACTCTACGAGGTCAAAGAGCTTCTTTTCCCTTGCAAAGATACTCCTCATAAAAGAAAGATTTAGCGGAATGTAGAGGATTAGAAAGGAGACAAAGATCCAGAATCCCACAAGGATAATGGACTTTCTCAATCTGTAAATTTGTAAAGCAGATGTGTAATTATGCTGTACATTGGAGACAAAAGGAAATCTGGAAAAGAAATCTGTTAGGTCATTAATTAAATGGTTTCCAAGGCTTTTTTCGTTAAATCTTAACTCAATATTCTGTGGAAATGGGCTCTTCTGGAATATTGAAAGCAGTCCAGAATACTTGGGGAAGCGCTCGGCAAATTCAACCTTTGCCATTTCCTTACTAACATAGACCACCTTATCCACCGCCGGAAGACATTCTGCATAGACTTTGATTGTGTTAATAACCTCAGGGGGTGCCTCGTCTTCGAAAAATATTTTCATAAAGCTAACCTTGAAGGATTCATTCTGAAGACCCGAAAGATAGACGTAAAACTGTGTAAGGGTCGAAAAAATTAAAAGAGTAAGGAAGTAAATTACAGCGAGGAAGATAAAGTCGCTGATTGACTTTTTAAAAATGTGAATAAGTTCTTCAAGATAAAATCTAATTTTCAATTTTTAATCTCCCTTCTTCAATTCTGAATACCCTCGCTTTTGGAACCTTCCCTATCACGTCCATATTATGAGTTGAAAGCAAAATCGTAACTCCAAGTTCGTTGTAAGCTTTCATTTTTTCAATCAACCATTCAATATCATTGGCGTGAAGGTTACTGAAGGGTTCATCTGCAAGTAATAGTTCAGGTTCGTTAATCATTGCCCTTGCAAGGGCAAGCCTCTGCTGTTCACCACGGGAAAGAGAAGAGACTAAATCGTTAGATTTATAGGTAAGTCCAACATCCTTTAGCCCAAATACTACTTTTTTCATCACATCTTCGTCACCTTTCAATCTCACTGGCAGTGCAAGATTTTCAAAGACAGTCCGATCTTCAAGAAGCATCAAATCTTGAAACACAATCCCCATGCCTTTCCTTAGTTCAAGGAGCTTTTTCTTGCTAATCTTTTTGAGGGGATACCCATCCACTCTTACCTCTCCTTCGGCAGGAAATATATCCCCATAGATCAGCCTAAGTATAGTCGTTTTTCCAGCTCCCGTAGGTCCCACGAAGAAAACGAAGTCACCCTTTTTGATTGTGAACGAAACATTACTAAGTGCATACCATCTTTCAGTGAATTTCACAGAAACCTTTTCAAATTCAACCTTGTTCGCCATAAACCTCCTTATTCACAACAGCAGGGGGAACCCTCCCACTGAAAAAAGCTTTCAAATTTTCAATTACCAGCTCGGCCATCCGTGTTCTCGCCTCAACAGTTGCACTTCCAATGTGGGGTAGCATCACAACGTTATCAAGTTCAAAAAGCTCTTCAGAAACCTGTGGTTCAAACTCAAAAACATCGAGTCCCGCCCCATAAATACGCTTCTCTTTAAGGGCTTTTATTAAAGCCTTCTCGTCCACTATTTTACCTCTCGCTGTATTAATGAAAATCGCATTAGGCTTCATCATATTAAATTCCCTCTCGCCGATGAGGTGATAGGTTTCAGGCGTAAGTGGTAAATGAAGAGAAATAATGTCAGAAACCTTCAGCAATTCATCGAGCTCAACCCTTTTCGCACTTACTTCCTTTTCCAGCACCTCATTTTGCCTTCTGCTATAATAAACCACCTTCATTCCAAAACCTAAAGACTTAAGAGCAAAGGCCTGCCCTATTCTACCTGCACCCACAACACCAAGGGTCTTACCCTTAAGTTCAAGTCCAAGAAATAGCGTTGGAGACCACCCCTTCCATAAACGCCTCTCCACAAATTTGTGGGCTTCCACTACTCTTCTGGCCACAGCAAAAACAAGTGCCCAGGCGAGTTCAGCGGTGGCATCGGTGAGCACATCAGGGGTATTGGTAACGACAATTCCACGACGTGTACATTCTGTCACATCTATGTTGTCATACCCTACAGCATAATTCGCTACTATCTTGAGTTTTGGAGCGTTGTCAAGAATCTCTGAGTCAATTTTGTCAGTAAGAAGGACCACCAGTCCATCTACATCCTTTACCTTTTCCTTTAAAACTTCCTTTGGAATGGGAGGCACACCATCATAAACTTCTACATCAAAATCTTCGAGGTATTCCCTCACATTAATTACAAGATTGGATGTAAAGAAAATCTTTTTACGGGACATACTTTTCTACCCCCGCAGGATCAACGTAAAGGTTTGTTCCCCTATACTTATCGAGCCTTTCTGAAAGATTACTAACAACCCTTAATATTTTCCCTTTTAAAGGCTTATCTTCAGTTACCTTTGATAGCTCGCTCTTACAAGCTTCCGCGTAAAACAAAGCCCTCCTTTTTTCTCCTACGATATAACTGGAAATTGCAAGGTAATAAAGCGAAACTCCAACATTATAGCTATTCCATGGTTGATCTCTTAAGGTCAAATAAAGAATAACCTCGTGATTTTTGAGTGCTTCTCTCCAAAGTCCCATTCGTCTTTGTATATAAGAAAGTGTCCACCTGAAGGTACGAGAAGTGGGATACATTTCCACGAGTCTTTCTGCAATTTTAAGGGCAGAATCGTTTTGATTGTCGTACGCAAGAACCCATACATAGGCATTTAAAGCAACTATACTAATATACTTTGATTTTGTGGTGGAGAGTTCAATCTTCCTTAGCGCTTCCTCCTTGGAATATTCTCCAGGCAATAACCATTTAAAGGCAGGAGGAATTTTTGTCATCGCAAATTCAAAAACCCCGAGGGGTAGGTAAGCATCGTAAATAGAGGAGTCAATTTCAATACACTTTCTCAAAAGCTCAAGGCTTTTAAGCCCATATTTTATGGCAGAAATATATTCCCTGTTTCTACCCTTTCGTATAGCCCTATAGGCAAAGGCTGAACCTTCAGTAAAATAACTCCAGGCGACCAGCTGAGAATCTGAGTTAGCCCTTTCCCTTATCTTGCGTGACAACTCTACCGCTTTATCAAGAAGTTCATAAAAAGTCACCTCATAAATATCGGTTTCGAAATCTATCATGTACAGGTCCAGAAGCCCAGCTTTATAGAGATACCCTATAGGACTTGACGGGTAATTTTTAATGGCGAGGTCAAAATAGAAGGTGGCTTCTGTATATTTCTCAGCATAAGTGTACTCGAGGCCCTTCGAAATTAAGGAGTCCAGTGGTTCCCAGAATAAGGAATCTACCTCTCCAAGTATTGAAAATAAGAGGAAAAATTTCATTTGGAGGCGAGTTCGCTAACCAGCTTAGCCCCTTCTGCCATCCCTGAAACGCCATACAATGGAAGCCCAGACTTGTTAAGAATTTCCTTAGCCTTGTCTTCATTAGTGCCTGTAAGCCTAATTACTATGGGTAAGGTTATGTTTAGCTCCTTGTAAGCCTGCACAAGACCAGTTGCCACGTCATCACATCTTGTAATTCCTCCGAAGATGTTTATAAAAATAGCCTTAACTCGCTTGTCCCTAAGTATAAGTTCCATAGCATTTTTAATCTTTTCAGGGCTTGAGCTTCCCCCAACATCAAGGAAATTGGCCGGCTCACCCCCATAAAGTTTAATCACATCCATAGTGGCCATAGCAAGACCAGCCCCGTTAACGCAGCAACCAATATTTCCATCAAGTTTTACAAAGGATAGTCCCTTTGCCTTTGCTTCCAACTCCTCAGGATTTTCATAATCCATATCTCTCAAAGCTTCAAGCTCTGGGTGTCTATAAAGAGCATTATCATCTATAATAATCTTCGCGTCAAGGGCAATCACATTACCATCCTCCTCTATAACCAGCGGGTTTATTTCGGCCAGCTGAGCATCGGTTTCCACATAAAGGCGGTATAAAGATTTAATAAAAGATTGTATTCTTTTAGCAACATCTGGATTATCAGATAGTTTGAAGGCTAAGTATTTTGCCTCATAATCTTGAAGACCCAGATATGGATGAAGTGGTAGTTTAACAATGGCCTCCGGATTCGTTCTTGCAACCTCTTCAATTTCAACACCACCTTCCTTAGAAACCATCACCACATTTCTCTTACTCCCCCTATCGAGCACAATCCCAAGGTAAAGCTCCTCTTTAATTCTG
Source organism: uncultured bacterium (assembly GCA_964654765.1). GTDB lineage: Bacteria > Hydrothermota > Hydrothermia > UBA1063 > UBA1063 > UBA1063. The sequence goes on from CAZZKY010000074.1 coordinate 8,949, forward strand.
GCCGCTTCTTCAACAAGCACCTTCTTAACGGGTAATCCTTTAATCTCCATATTAAGAATTTGAGACGCAATATGAATCGCTTCTTCTTTGTTATTTGCAACCTTTATTCCACCCGCCTTTCCCCTTCCGCCAACAGGGACTTGGGCTTTTATTACTACTGGAAAGCCAAACTCATCTAAAACAGCCTTAACTTCATCCAGGCTTTTGCACAATTTGTTCTTTTTCACCGGAACTCCATACTTAGAAAGGACCTCCTTAGAGGCATATTCTAACAATTTCATCTTAAGACCTCCTTTGACCCAAAAAATTTACCATCCACTTTTCTCCCTGCAACAAAATCCCTCGCCAGCATAATCCGTTTACTCGCTGGCTGTAACTCAATAATTTCCAGTATTCCATCTCCAGCACCCACGAAAAGGCTGCTGTCGGAAACTTTAATTTTCCCTGGAAGCAGGGAAAAAGCAGGATTTGAAATTTTAACTTTAAAAATTTTAACCAGCTCACCTTCTAAATAAGTCCTCGCCCCAGGAACAGGTGATAACGCCCTTACTTGATTAAAGATTTTAATGGCAGGCTCATGCCAGGAGATGAAGAGCTCCTCTTTTGAGATTTTGGGCGCATAGGTGGGCATCCCGCTTTGCGGCTTTGGGAAAACGTTATTATTTAAGTAACCGTAAAAGACCTTTCTCAGCATTTCTGGGACCGGTTTTGAAAGTTTCTCCAGTAATGTCCCCTTTGTATCGTCTTCCGTCACAGGAATTACTTCACACAACACAATCGGACCTGCATCAACTTCCATGGTCATTTCAATAATTGTAACCCCAGTCATATTCACTCCATCCATTAAAGCTCTTTCAATGGGCGCGGGGCCTCTATAACGAGGTAGCAGAGATGGATGAATATTGAGGGTCGGAAACTTCGCAATCCTTAAAAAGGGCTCCTTCAAAATCTTGCCGAAGTCACAAACAACGAAAAAATCAAAATTCTTCGCTTTTATAATCTCATAGGTAGAGGGATCGTTTATTTTCTTGATTTCCATCAGACTGATCCCGGTGTTGAGAACAAAATCCTTCACAGGATTTGGGGTAGCTTTTCTTCCTCGGCCCGCAGGTTTATCAGGAGTTGTGACCACAAGGTCTGGGTTAAAGTTTGAATAATATAGTTCTTCTAATACTTCCCGAGCATAATACCCACTGCCAAGAAAACACCACCTATAAGGAGAAACGATTGTATTCATTCCTCCATTTAGCCAGTAAAATTCTTCGCGTTTCTTCATCAAGATAATCAATGAAAAGAACACCGTCGAGGTGATCTATCTCATGAAGAAAGACCCTGGCAAGAAACCCTTCCGCTTTAATTTTCAAATCCTTAAATTTGCCGTTCGGTTTAATTTCTATCACTTCAATCTCTGCGTAATCCGGCCGACCGATTTCCGCATATAAACCTGGTATAGAGAGACAGCCCTCTTCATCAACCACAAGGCCTTCCACGTAGTTTATTTTAGGATTTAAGAAGACTCTGTAATCTGAGCCAAAGTCCAGTTCTTTTGAATTGATAACAAACACTCTTTTTGTTATCCCTATCTGGTTAGCGGCAAGCCCAAGACCTCCCTGATTTTTAAGGGTCTCGATGAGGTCACCAGCAATTTCAAACACTTCTTTACTGTTTATTTCCTTGATTTCTTCTGCCCTCAATCTCAAAACTGGGTCATCGAAAATTTTTATAGGCTTAATCAAACTAACCCTCCACTCCTTTCTCGAGGACAGCCCTTACCGCCTGCTTTTCAACCTTTATATTAACATTATCAGCAACTCTCAATGTAATAACATCTTCGTCTATCTTCTGAATTGTGCCAATTATCCCTCCTGTAGTGACAACCCTATCGCCTTTCCTCAAAGAAGCCAACATTTCTCTACGCTTTTTCTCATATCTGGATTGTGGTAAGATCAAAAGAAGGTAGAAAATTACAAAAATTAAAATAAGAGGTAAGAGAGAAACGATAAAACTTCCTCCGCTTTGAGGTTGTTGGGCAAATAAAAACCCAGGAAGTAGAATAGAAAGTGTTTCAAAAATCAAATTTTTCATAAATCCTCCTTTTTGTAATTGTAAACTTTAAGGCCTGTTCAATCAATTTAAGCCTCAGTAATCAAACCCAAGGGAGATATTTACTTTTACAGGTTTGAAGACATTAACTAAATTTGTGTTGTAGGCAAAATCGACCTTCAATTTTGCAAAACCCAGCCACATCCTCAAACCATAACCAAAATCTGCTTTCAAATCTTTTAATTTGGGGAACTGCTCAAAAAGTTGAATTTCGCGATAACTCTTCAGAGTACATAAACCTGCATCGAAAAACAATACACCACCTATTCCCGAAATATCAATAGGTAAGGGGAAACCAAGGCTCAATCTCTTAACAAAGGGAAATCGAAACTCTGTGTTAAATATAAAATACTTGTTGCCTATATATTCGGCAAACTCCGTACCCCTAAGGTCGGTTATTCCGTCAAAGGTGAAATAATATCTATCTTTTCCAAAAGAATTCATAACTTTTAGCCTTGTGGCAATTAAGTAATCTTCAGAAAAAGCAAAGTAACGCCTTAAATCTGCTACTAAGATTCCAAGATCCACATCAAGGGGTATCGTTCTGAAAACTCCTAAATAATAGCGCACACCATTAACAGGGTCTTGAATGTAATTGTAATAAACATTGTCAAATACGTGGGCACCGTAAAGACCAGTAAGTAATCTGTTTTCCTGTAAATCAGCTAATTCTATGATGTTCCCAAGTGGGGTCACCCAGAAGTAGTAATTGGTCTGACTCTCAATACTTAAACCAAACTCAAAACGACGATTCCTCGAAAGGGGATAAATTTGCATCAACATTAGGCCTAAGGTTCTTGACACCAGAACTGTATCATAGGATATGTATCCAGCATCCCACAACTGGTAAAAGGAAAAGCCCTTATCGGTTCGTCCTTTGAGAATAAAATAATTCAGTTCAAAGTTGGAATTTACAACATCACCAGAAAGATCTGTAGCAAACTGAATTTGATGGTCACCCAGTTCATCAGAGATGCCAAAGGCGACAGTGCCTTGGAAACCGGTAATTGTCGCATAGGCCGCACTTCCGTAGATCCAGTCCAAGGAAAATCTTGGCGTATATGTCTTTAAAGCAACCTTCAAAGTATCTTCAAAAGTGTAAAAAACATAAGAAGTTGAATCTTCAATTTTCACAAGGTTCCTCACTTCATACACATCGTATCCGTTGCCAAAGAGAACAGATGCAATAATTTTACCCGTCCTTGATACTGTGTACCACTTAAGCTCCGTAGAAAAGTCTGTAATCCTGTGAACATCTCCACTTTTCAAGTTTTTAACAAAGAGGTTCAATGCAGATAAAGCGTCACGGGCTATAAAGTAGAGCAAAGTATCATCATGACATAGGGGTTGTAAAAGCTCACTGTAAAAATTGGTGATCCGCACAATTTCTTGCGTTTCCAGATTCAATCTATAAACTGCATATGCACCATATTTAAAAGAGTTCAATGAATCTTCTAAAAATCTATCGGAAACAAAGAGTACATCCCCTTTACTATCAAAGCAAGGGTCCCTATCGTCCCAAGGGTCATCAGTCAATTTTGAAAGTTCACCCTTCCTCCACTCGTACAAGTAAATATCAGAACGACCTTCAGTAAGTCCAACAAACACGATCTTCCGTCCATCCGCCGAAATAAAAGGGGTGTAAATGGCATCTACCTCGAAACCTATGCTCTTTATAATCCTATTTCTGCGTGTATCAAAGATGTAAATCTTGTCACCCTCGCCTGATTGAGCAGCAAAGACAATAAACCTACCATCCCCACTTATAGAAAGGGAAGGCCTGAGAATGTGTATGTTTTCGAAATCAGGTATTTTGGAACTCTTAAATACAACCTTCAATCTCTCCCCTGTAGCAACGGAGTGCTTTACAATATAAAAATTACCCATCTTCTCCTGTATAAAGTAGAGTGACCCTCCATCAGGGCTTATAAGAGGGGCAACATTGTAAAAATTACCGAGTTTTTCGTGATCAGAATATTTCTTCAAATTAACTGGAGTCGTGGTAATTCCGAATATCGAATAGAAATTCCTTCGAATATAATCTTTGAAGCGTAAATCAAATTCTCTCTGGGATATTCCAAAAGATTTTTTAAAAGTGCGCTCCACAGAATTGGTGTAAACAAGAAGGGAATAGAATTCCGCTATTTTCTCTCTACCGTAAGTTTCCTGCAAATACTTGTAAAAAAGCTGTCCTAACTTGTAAACTATATAACCACCATAATAGTTTAGTTCAACAAGGGATGGTAGCTTATCAGAAAGTATAAGGTTTCTGATGTACCTTTCCGCATCAGGAGACCAACCTATGGAAAGGAACTCTGCCATTCCTTCTGTAGCCCAGAGCGGGATCTGAGAAGTCAGTATTCCTTCGAGCGTAGAGCGTTTTCCCCTTCTTAACATTGCATATTGGAACACGTGAACAAGCTCGTGTCTAAGAACGTGCTTAAAATCCACATATGAACCGTTAAAGGGGACTACAATCCGCGTTTTAAATATTTCCGTAAATCCGCCGATACCCTCTTCTATTATGTCAGGTATGACGTTTGTCTCTGAAAAATGTTTCGGGGAGTTATATATAATGACTGGAATCTTTGATTCTAATGAAATCCCCAAGATCGAAACATATTCATTATAGGCTTCTTCCAATACTGTCCCCGCAAATTTGACAATAAAATCATCCTTAGAGTATGAGAATATCCTGAAGTTTTGGGTTTCGTAAATTCGAAATTCATACATCCTTGTCTGGAACTTGTTTTTGCCAAAAGAATAGGCGAATAGATTACCCCATAGCAAAAAAATGCAAGTCAATACCTTCTTCATGCGTTAATTCTAAACTAAACTTATGGGATTATAAAACACGGATTTTTGAATTTTAATCGTAATAAACACCTGCAGGTATGATATAGTTAACGGGATTCACCGGTTTATCATTTAGTCTGACTTCGTAATGTAAGTGAGGAGCAGTTGACCTGCCACTATTACCTACATAGGCAATGACATCTCCCCTTTTAACATACTGTCCAGGGGAAACCCTTGCCCGTAGGAGGTGTGCATATCTGGTTTTTACCCCAAAACCATGATCGATTTCCAACCAAAGGCCGTATCCCTGATCCCACCTTACGGCGGTGACAACCCCTGCAGCGGGTGCAATTATAGGAGTTCCCGGCGGAGCAGAGATATCAATACCTTCATGGAAAGCAGGACGACCTGTGAAGGGGTCCCTTCTCATCCCAAAACCGGAAGTAAAATACCCGGCAACTGGAATAATCGACGGTGTATGATCCCTAATCCTCTGATCTTCTTCAAACTTCTTTGCTATTTCAGAAAAACTTTGAAGCTGAAAGCTGGCTAAATTCAGAAGTCTTTCAATCTCCTGCTCAACATAATTTTTATCGTCTTCCTTTGTAACAGGCAACTCTTCAATGTTCCCACCCATACCCATGAGGGCAATCTCCTTAGGAACAGGATCAAGACCAACGGAAGCCCTGAGTCTGTTATTTTGCTGTAACAGGTCATTAAGCATTTTGTCGAGACGTTCAGTTTTACTTCTTAGTGCTTTTATCTCTTTTTTCAAAGTGGTATTTTCTTTTTCTAAGATTACATATTTGTGATAATCAATCTCGAGGCTTATATATCTGTAGAAGGCAAAACCAAAGACACAAACGCCTAAGGTTATAAAAGCAGAAAACAATTTTAATACCCACGGTCGGAATGTGATTTCGACTTCCCTGCGCTTGGTCGTAGGGAAAAAAATTTTTAATTTTAAAGACCACTTCTGCATAGGTTAAATATAAATTATACGGTTTAAAATGTCAAATCTTAAAGGTTTTAACAACATTATTAAGAGCTACTATAATTTAACTTTGTTGGGGGGTCCCCCGAAGGGGGACCCCCATTTCCCCTATTTCATTTCCAACAACTCTGTAACCCGGTTCACCCTCTCATTCAGTGGCTTCTTCTTATCAAAGACTGTGAAAGTCTTCTGAACCACATCGGTAGTAATTTCCTGCTTTACAAGGAGCCCCGTTTCTTCGTCGTAATAATCTTTTTTGGTAGAATTAACAACTGTTTGCATAATTAGATGGCCTTTCGTATCCTCCTGAGAATGATCCCTGACAGAGGTAACAACAAGAACACTTTTGCCTTTGTAGCTTTCAGACTTCCTCTCAATCTCCTTATACTCAGGCATCGTGCCTTTAAGCTCCAGGTTAACTCCTTCGTAAACTTTACCCTGAAACTCTTGCTTCACAACCCTGCCACTGTTATCATAATAAATCGTGCCAAGCACTTTCTCACCATCGAAAATCGCCAAAGTGGTTGGATTACCCAGAGTGTAGTACACCTTCAAATCCTTCTCCTCAGAAATGTGTCTTGAATTTCTCGTATAGTGGTAATTGACCTCCAAAGAGGCATCCTTGGTCTTTGGAACAACAAGGAGGGACCTGAGGTCAAAGCCAAAGGCAAAGCCTGAAAGCAAGAATATTGATATTAAAATGTATTTTTTCATAGCCTGCCTCCTTTATCTTACCTTTAAAAACTTCTTTGATTCAATCTCTTTACCATCTTCGTCATAAACCCTCAAGAAGAACACACCGGAAGAGAGTTTTGAAATATCCACGTCAAGAGACCTCGTCTCCTTATTTACAAAGTAATTACCAGAGGCTACGGAACGACCGAGGACGTCGTAGATTACCACCTTTATATTGCCATCAGTGGAATTAATTGACAGTCGAAGAACATTCCCTCTGATAACATTCCCTACTTCTGTACCCTGAGCTAAAGGTTTATCATATACGCCTGTATAGTCGTCTGTAATGTAAGCTACATACAGAACCCTAAATCCCTGAGACTCAATGGTATTGTCGGTTTTTACTCTTATATTTACAGTATTGCCGGGAATAGCTACTGCGAAGAAAGTACCGAGGTTACCAGTATAGGAAGCATACCTGTATCCACTGACATCGTAGAGAATAACCGAATCGGCGCTTAAAGAATCAGTTACACTCATGTTGAAATCAGTGAAACACACCTTAATAGCTTTGGCATCAGGAATGCTTACCATATAAGTATGATCCCAGTTGTTGGGAACTGGAGAAGGAGTGGAAATATACCACTCTGCACTATAGAAGTAAGGAATATCCTTTTTCGATCTTACATAATCAACCTTAAAGCCGAAATCATTGACTGCATTATCGGAATGGAATTCAAGGATAACCCTTTTAGAAGGAATTGGCGGTGTGGAAAAGCTTCCAAGATCAGGACCGTTATAGGTGTACCAGACCCTGCCTAAGTGGTCCTTTATATAAAGCGTATCCCAATAGTCCGTACTAAAGTTCTCAAAGTGAAGTCTTATAAAGGAGGCTGAGGTATCCTCAATGGTCCAAGTAAACCTGGCGTTATGAGGGTATGGATGGGGCGTTTCAATACTCACCATTGTGGTTTTCCAATCATGTCTCACTGCATAATTATCCAGGTAAAGGACGTTGTCGTCGCCTCCTACACTGGCGTAGAAAGCAGGATCCCAATCATCGGCAAGTTTAAATGAGAACAAAGGTCTAATAGGCCTACATCTACTGAACTCATATGTATACAGATAGAGGGATTCAGGTTCAAAAACAAACTCAATGGTATACCACTTACCAATTTCAAAACTGGTCTTTACACCAGTTTTTACGCCTGCACCAAGGATTTCACCCTCAATTAAGTCTCCCTTGGAAGGATAGTAGAAGAGAACGCCATAATACCTTTGAAGTGTAGAATCGGTCATCAATATAAGGGTTGAATCGTTCCTTGCAACACCATTTAGCATAAAGTTAACTTTGAAAGAAGGAAAGTCAATTCTTGGATAGTGGACTTTGTCTTTCATGTAAGTTAATCTCAAAGGCCTACCCTCTGCCCTCAGGACGAACTTTCCTCCTTCAACGGTTACGTTGTTTTGCCTCTCGAACCTATAAACATCCCAAGAGAGTGCTCTATCATGATAATCAACGACCTGATCAGGTCTATTGGGCTGGTATGATACACCGTCAATGATATTCCCGTTAGCATCGGTCACTCTAAGGTAAAGACCCCATTGGTTAAATACCTTCCTTATCTTGAACATAACAAATTTCCACCCAGACTGGTCAAAATTCAAAGGCTGTGTAAACTGGTCTGGCTGTGCATAGCCATTACTACCAGAATTGACGACTATTCCATCTTCAAAGAGTTTGTACTCTCCAGCAATCCCGTATTTCAGATAGACAGTTTGAGCCACAGAAGAATTAATATAGAGTCCTACGTATACAATTCCCGAGTTCCCAAAATAGTTGAAGTCGAAGTATCCAGTATTATCAGCCCCTGTATTAACCCACATATATCCACCGGGAACCTCATAAGTATCATATGGCCTTATATATTGCTCTCCGCCAACATAATCAAAATCGAGACCCAAATCGGGATATGGTCCTACAAATACCATGTCGCTTACAAAGGGAGCGTTTCCTGGATTTTGCTCATCAACTGGACCCCACCATACATCGTAGTCAAAGCGGTGCCTTGCAGGGTTCCAGGTTACATTAATCCCCGCCAGATACCCAAGAGCCAAGCCGGACGCACCAATCCCACTATTATATAACCTTTGCCTCCAATATGGACCGTATATAAATGGCCATTCCGACAGGTCATAGGCAAAGCCGAACCATGCATCGAAACTGACAAACCATACACTTACGCTCAGATTCCCTTTACCCCAGGCATCGACGTTAATCCAGTTGTAATACACGGAATCTTGACCACGAATGTAGCACCCCCAAAAAGAGATGCCCTCTGACGGATCTTCACCAAGCCAACCGAAGGCATCAAGATATCCCTGGGTTGTATAAACATCAAATCCTGCAGTGGCCCATGTGTATTGTGCAATCATGAGATGTCCAAGGCCAGAAACTCTACCATCCGTTGTGATTTCAATCGTTGCATCAAGAGCCAGTGCCCTTACCGGATCAGATACAAGGCCCCAAAGGACAAACATCCAATATTCATAAGGGGTAGTGTAATGGTAAACACCTCCACCTAAACCATTGATGAACAGACCCGTACTACCGATAGGAATGTTCATACCAGTAGCAGCAAGATAAGCGTAATTGAAAGTACCATCCCAATTAAAGGACAATCTCAGTTCAACCTCACAAACTTCGGGTACATTTATCCTGGCTGTTCCTTCCACGCCAATCGAATCGAAGGCAAAGGCCCCACCAAGGAAGTGGTAACCGCCCATTTCAAATTCAGGGATGGAAAGTGAACCAGCAAGGACGTTGTATCCAAGGCCGAGTACCCCGCCCGTGCCGTCGGGCGTTCTTTCAAGAAGAATTGAGCCTGATGCATCTCCGCTCAAGAAAACCGGAAGGTGAACGCTTCCCTCGAAATAAATCCTATTATTTGCTGGAAAGCTTAAACTGCCAGTGAATCCATAACCTCCAATGGTAAAGCTGCAACCTGCCTCTCCAAGACCAAGAATATTGCCCTCCGCATCGACCAGTAAATCTACAACGTATGCATAACCAATATTATCAAGCTCCACTCTACCCGTAACACTTACTCCACTGTTTACAAAGTATATCCATCCTGAAGCATGGAAAATACCTACATTCAAATAATCAAGACCAATAGCAGAGGCGTACACTATGTGCCCATCATAGGAAATTGCAATATTATGGAAAGTAACCCTTCCATTCACGTTGGAGAGATTGGAAAAGTCAATTTGAGCATAGTAGATAACTAAGTAATTTTCAAAGAATCCAAACTCACCTGAAAAAGCAAAGAAATCACCGATATGGAAGTTCTGAACGCCAACAAGCTCACACCCGAGAAACCTTCCATCGGAAGATATCATCAGATTGTTGAAATAAACGTTGTCGACGCCGATAAAGCCAGAAAGATTGGAAAGGTCAAAGTTTCCACTAAGAATGATTCTGCCAGGATTGGAGGCAAACCTTCCGTTAGCATAGACAATACGGAACCCATTTATATAGATATTCTGCAAGGTGATTGAACAACTATCTATTCCGCGAGATGTCGCATACAAGTAGTCTACACTACCTGCGCCGCCCCCAGGCATTTCAACACCACCGCTGAAGTAAAGCACACCATTTACATACTGGAAGTTACCATAAATATGGAAACCATTCACGTAGAAGTCAAAGCCCGGCACATAAAAGCTCAAACCACCATTTCCATTGGCCTTCAAAATCACATAGATACCTCCCTGGAACTCAGGAATGTAGACAAAGCCTGAGGCAGTGAAGGGGTAAAGATGCATGGTAATGTCTTTGATTACAATATTTCCGAGATTAATGTAACCATCTCTTACGGTGGCATCTACATATCCGTTGTATAAGGCAGTAAATTCAATATAGAAGCTTATATTCTCAAGATTAACTTGGCCATATCCCGTAATTCCATCTTCTGTAATAGTAACATTTATACCGTAAATATTCACCGTTATACCTTGACCATCAGGCAATGAGAGGTAATTGGGAAATACACCGTAAAGCTTTCCATTGGGATTAGATCTAAATTCAATGGGTATCTCAACATAATTGTTCTCGTCTCCAATCCTCACATAACCCTGTCCAATAAATCCGGAATCAGCATAAATAGTACCTGTTAGGTTGTAAACCATAACGTTACCGTACATAAAGGTACCAGGGTAGACGACTTGTGCAAACCTTTGAGCCCAATTTATTTCAAAATAAAGTGAATCATCTGGTGAAATAATCCACCAGGCATAGGCCCGTCCGTCTGACCCAACATAGTAGTGTCTCAACAATATGTTTCCGAAGACTATCGCATCACCATAAATCTGCCAAAATACACTGCCATTCTGAGACTTGAATACCACCGTTACATCGCTGCCTCCACTCCTGTAGGTTCCATAACCAAAGAATCCATCCCTTGTGATATAAGCGGTCAGATTCTCTATTGTTGCCCCGTTGTTTAAAACAACATAACCCTCTTCAATTCCTATAAAGACATTTCCACTCCAATCAGTGGAGAAGGACACCTTAACTTTTCCATTTGCAGGATAGCTCACGTTATTAAAGTATACATATCCTGAACCGTAAAGACCTGCTGTCTTAGAGAGTATCAAAGTCAAATCGTAGATAGTAACAGAACCAATCGTTATCTCTGTTGAAACTACTGAGAGTCTAAACTCAGGCTCGTTAAGATTATCAATGTAATAGACCGATACAGTCAATTCAGAACCATAAATATTGATTTTGCCCCTAATATCGTAAAGGCCATTACCTATATAACCTGTAAAGTCACTGACCTCTATACCGTGAATTACAAAGTATCCATCATTTATAGCAAGATAAGAGTTCGAAGATATACTCAGCTCAATGTCAGCATAGGAGTTGTAAAGTAAAAACTTTCCTTTGCCGAAAAAGCCAGAAGAACTCGAGATCAAAAGGTAAAAGTCATAAATGGTCAGCTCATTATAAGTGAAGATATTACCATAGCTTTCAGCATATAGTTCGTAACCGTTAAATCCTATGTTGAGATGAAAAACATTGCCCAGAAGATTTACATCAGCGCCACCGGTGATCATTCCATTCTCTAAATGAAGGAATAGGTTTGTAAGAACCACATTGTAAACTGTAATCTGTGAATAGGTTGCGTGAGCCACGAGATTATTTAATGAATCGATTTCAAGAAGTAATGTCAAAGTCCTGTCTCCAAAGGCCACATCTCCGTATCCGTAAAATCCACTCTGATTGAGAGTGAGGGAGACGTTTCTTATGATTACACCATTTAGTTCAATGTTCCCACCATCGGCGTAAATATTTCCGTAGCTATATACAGTTATGTTTCCGTTAGTAAAGGCTGAAAGGCTTATCTTCATGTCATCAATGCGAACGTTGAAAACGTTGTTCATTACGACGATTCCGTCAACTGTAATGGTATCCCCTGATATAGCTTGGATTACCGCAGCAATCTGAACATTACCAACACTAAACCGGATAGTGTCTCCTATAAAGGCCTTGGTCGACACCTCAAAGGCGGTTTCCGGGGATGAACCCTTGACACCGCCAGAGAGGTTGACCTCTCTTTCTTTATAGGAGACATTTTGCATTGCACTTAACAGTGATAACACCAACAACCACTGCATAAAATTACCTCCAGTAAATTACTTTCTTAACTTTGCTTTTAAAACCCTTTTGTCTTAAAAAGTAAACACCAGAGGGAAGGTTTAGAGCTTTTAAATCCGAAGGGGAGCTTACCCTCCCTACAAATCTTCCAACCACATCGAATACCTCAAAATCACCTCCCTGAGTAACGGTTTCTCCAACTCCACTCTGTAGAACAACTGGTCCATCCAGTGCATCTGTCTCGGGATATTTAAATGCACCCTTATAGTTATAGGCTATGTAAAAATGTTTATAATGCCCAATACTTAAAGATAAGGTCTTCTCATAGGTTCCCTGAAGCCCACTTCCAGAAACCAAATCCATCATAACCTCTAAAGTATCCTGTTTTGTGGAATCAAAGGGTTCATATAAGAAGTAGAACAACTTTACACTGTCACAAGATGTAAATCTTGAGTAATATTCGATGTGAAAGGTGAAAGGTGTGGAATTGGTTCCGGTATCAGCGCTCACTGCAGGATTATAGAGATAAATCGTGTCTATCATTACATAAGGTCCAGTTAAATAGCCACTTTCAGGAACCCTGCAATACACTCCTTGGGAATTGACAGCATAAAAGTAAACATAATATTGGCCTTCGTTACTAAGCGGAACTCTAACCCCATAGACCCCATCATAAGCCTGACCCTGAAGCAAGGAAAGGCTAAACGTATCCTCTACAGAATCGGGTTTCAAAACCACAGCGTCGATGGCATAAGGGGGATAGTTGTAATTATCGTAGTAACGAACTAAGAAACTAAAAAGGGAACCAACTTCGCCGGTATCAGGGACAACCCGTGGATCGTACAACACGGGCTGATTTGGCATCCGATACGAAACGTAAAGGTAAGTCTTTTCTCCAAAAAAGTTGACTCCTGCGTCAGAGCCCTCTTCATCATATTTAACAATCCCGAGGCCAACCCATGTGATTCCCTGGGCTAAACGGCTATTTAGGTAATCTACAAAGGCTTGATTAAGGGGAAGGAACGTGGAATCAGAAGGGTAGTACACATTATACTGGGGATCCATTTCAACATAAAAAGGATTATCTACAAAAAGATAGCCATCGTATGCATCATTAAAGAGCGTACTGCTTTCACCTCCGCTGTAGGGATACCAATCTGCTAAGTTTTGTTCCATACTGTAAAGTAAAAGAGAACTCCAACTGCCATCCCACTCATCAGACCACTGACCATCGTACGCCACATATAACCTTAACCCTGCACTTTGAATAGTTGCACCCGACGGTATAAAAGAAAGGTCAAATTGGATGTAACCTCTTCCCCATTCGTCGATCCAGTCATCATCGTAACCGACCATAATCGGATAACTAAGTGGATCATCGTCAGTAAGATAAACATAAAAGTAAGTCTCCTCCGACACCCACCACTCATCTGTTCTATATGAATAACCATAGTACTGAACCTGGACTGTTGAGTCGCTAATCTGGCCCATTATTGCAAGCAGAAGAATTACAACCTTCATAGTTATTATTATATATAAAAGACCACTTTTAGTCAAGTGTCAATTTTTTTTAACAGTGATTATTCCATTAGAAATGCCAACGATCTCAAAACTTTTCTGTTCTAAAGGATGAGGATTTATTAGACTAAAATACGCCAATCGTGAGAGTAAACATTACATTTTTTACCTCTGAGAAATCCAATAAGGGTAAGGCCATATGTTTGTGCAAGGTCAATGGCAAAGGTTGTGGGAGCGGAATGGGAAACAATTACCGGAATCCTTACTAACACTGCCTTTCTGACTATTTCACTGGATATTCTACCGCTTGTAAGTAAAAAGGTGCCTGAAAGTTCTTTCCCCTCAAGCAAGGCTTTGCCTATAACCTTATCAACCGCATTATGCCTTGCTACGTCTTCAGAAAAATAAATTATTCCCAACTCGTCACAAATCGCGGATGAATGGAGAGATCCTGCTAATTTGAAATTCACAGATTTCTTATTAAACTCTTCGAAAATTTCGAAAATCTTTGATACCCTAAAGTAAACTCTCTCTTCAACAAGAACAGGAAGGTCAGTTAAGCAGAAATTTTCCACTGAAGAACCGCATCCAGAGGTAAAACCCCAGAAAGCACCTGGTTCAAAGTTAACTTCTCCATCTAAAAAGATTTTGCCATTTTCTTCCCACACTTTAACCTTTGAAAGATCCTTTATCACTCGATTAGTGTAAAGATAACCTACTGCCCATTCATAAAGCTCTGAAGGGGAAACAGTGTGCCTGAAAAGCACTCTGCCGCTATGGATAACTTCAACAAACTCTTCTTGCGCAATATAATCATCAACGGGTACAGCCTTTCCACCCGAAACTTTTATTACTTTTCTTATCTCAATCACGGAAAAAAGCCCTTAAATCTTCTCTGGTGTTTATATTGACAAAACTTTGAAATTCCGGATCAAAAATTCTTATCTTTTCTTCTGGAACCACTTCGAGATTAACACCTGAATAAAATCCTGTAATTTTCAGACTGCCCTTCTTAATTTCTTTTTCAATAGCATAAATGCAGGACTTACTGTAAACAGCCAAAAGTGGCTCAAAATACCCCTTTACCAACGGGACAGTTACATCCGCCATACACTCCTCGGCCTTTGCGAGTAAAAATTCTACTAATCCCCTTTTAATAAAAGGCATGTCACAAGCAATAACCAGGTTAATAAAACTCTTTGAAGCCTTTAAACCGGCATAAAGGCCGAAAATGGGGGCATATACACGAGAATTATCCAAAATGCAGGTGAAAGGCTCAATACATTGCTCCCGTTCCTTGACTACGACCAAAACTTCATCAAAAAGGTCTTTTATTCTTTCAACAGAATAGTCAATTAACCTTTTTTGATTTACCAGGAGGATGGGCTTTGGCTCACCCATCCTCCTGGACTGGCCACCAGCAAGAATTATAAGGCTTCTATTTTTGCTCTTTTGGTTTTCTAACATACACAAGCCAGTAGAGAGTGGCCACTAACCCAGCACCACCGAGTATGTTCCCAAGAGTAACGGGGATAAGATTCTTTACGAAGAAACCGTACCAAGTAAGATTTGTGAGGTTAGGCATTCCTGTCTCTTCAATAACCTTAACGAGGCCTGCATTAACTGCGGCATTAACTACCTCGGGTACGTTCTTCAAGAAAATACCCATAGGAATAAAATACATATTGGCAATCGAGTGTTCAAAGCCTGATGCGACGAATGCCATAATCGGGAAGAAAATCGCAAATATTTTACCAATTACGTCCCGGGACGCTATAGCCATCCAAACCGCAAGACAAACAAGCCAGTTACACAAAATACCCCGAGCAAAAGC
Source organism: uncultured bacterium (assembly GCA_964654765.1). Classification (GTDB taxonomy): domain Bacteria; phylum Hydrothermota; class Hydrothermia; order UBA1063; family UBA1063; genus UBA1063. The sequence goes on from CAZZKY010000074.1 coordinate 24,531, forward strand.
GGGGAGGAAAGCCAAGCTTGCTTTGGAATTTGCAATGGAAAGGGCGTAGGCACCGACGAGATTTCCGTTCATTTTCCAAAGTTCTGTCCAGTACATTAAAACAACCAGAAGAAGGGACCCAATGAGGTTTGCAATATAAACAACACTCCAGTTATAAAGCAGTTTACCAACGGAGGCCTTGCCGTCAAGAACGGATAGCATTATGAGGTTATTTCCCGTGAATAATTCGGCACCAGCAATTACTACCAGCATTAGTCCCACGGAAAATACCGCTCCTTGCATGAACCTCGCGAAACCAACTCCAAGATACTTTGCCAAATCATGTCCAACCATCGTAGAAAGCTGTGCACCAAATCCGATATATACACCAGCAAGAATACCGAGTACGAGGAGCTTTGTAAAGCTCGCAGTTACCTTTTTAATACACACATCATTTGTTAATTGATCCGCTACATTAGCCGGGGCTCTGCATTCAAACTCCATACTTACACCTCCTTTTTAATTTATTTTTTCAATTTTACATGAACAAACCTTTAATTCTGGAATTTTTGCTATGGGATCTAAAGCATCATTTGTTAAAATATTTGCTGCTGCCTCACTGAAATGGAATGGAATGAACACAAGTCCGGGGAATACCCTATCACTGGCAACTGCTTTAATCTCAATAGAGCCTCTGCGAGAAGATACTTTAACCTTTTCGCCATCTTTTATACCAAGCTTTTCCATGTCATCGGGGTTCATCTCCATGTAAGGTTCGTTGCTATACTTGATTAGGGAGTTACTTCTTCTCGTCATCGTCGCAGTGTGATAGTGATAAAGCATTCTTCCTGTAGATAATATAAAGGGATAATTTTCATCGGGGAGCTCAGCAGGTGGAATAAAATCTACGGGATGGAACTTCCCAAGACCGCGAGAGAATTTCTCTTTGTGGAGATACTGAGTTCCAGGATGTTCAGGCGTTGGGCAAGGCCACTGTAGTTTTTCACCTCTATTAACTCTTTCCGGGGTTATACCACCATAGATTGGTGTTAGTCTGTTGATTTCTCTGAGAATATCTTCCCATGAAGCGTAATTCATTTCATAACCCATTCTCCTTGCGATTTCCTGTATTATCTCCCAGTCTGCCCTGATTCCGGGAAGTGGTTCTATTGCCTTATTAACTTTCAATATGCGCCTTTCTGTATTAGTGAAAGTTCCCTCTTTTTCAGCAAAGGAAGCCACAGGGAGAATAACATCGGCAAACTGGGTGGTTTCTGTCATAAAAATGTCCTGGCAAACTATAAATTCTACCTTCTCCAGTGCTTCTTTTACGTGAGGGATATTTGGATCCGACATCATTGGATTCTCACCCATCATATAGAAAGCCTTAACTTTGCCTTCGGTAGCCGCATACATCATCTCTACAACTGTGAGTCCCGGTTTATCAGGTAGTTTAACGCCCCATGCCTCCTCAAATTTCTTCCTTGCCTGTTCATCTACAACCTTTTGGTAGCCTGAATACACATCGGGGAGACCTCCCATGTCACAAGCACCCTGGACGTTATTTTGACCTCTCAAAGGATTTACACCCGTTGATTCCCTACCTATATGACCAGTTATCATTGCCAAGTTTGCAAGAGAGAGAACGTTATCAACCCCGGTTGTGTGCTGGGTAATTCCCATGGAGTAAACTATTGACGCCTTCTCAGCTTTGGCATAAAGCCTGGCTGCCTCAATAAGTTTTTCCTTTGGAATTCCAGTAATTTCTTCGACTTTTTCGGGGGTATACTTCTCAATTATCGGTATGATTGAATCAAAATCTTCGGTCCTGCTTTTAATGAATTCCTCATTGTAAAGCTTCTCTTTCCAAATTATGTGCAGCATCCCATTAATCCACGCAACATCAGTACCATTTCTTTGCTGAAGGTGAAGGGTTGCGTATTTTACTAAATCAATCTTTCTCGGATCTACTACAATCAACTTCGCACCGTGGAAGACTACAGCCCTCTTTATATAGGTGGCTATGACTGGGTGTGTCTCCGTAGTGTTGGAACCCGTAACGAGGATTACATCTGCGTACTCAAGTTCTTTAATAGAATTAGTCATCGCACCAGAACCAAAGGCTCTCGCAAGTCCTGCTACCGTTGATGCATGGCAGAGCCTCGCACAGTGGTCCACATTGTTAGTCCCAATAACTGCTCTCATGAACTTCTGGAATACGTAGTTTTCTTCATTAGTGCATTTTGCAGAGGCAAGGCCTGCAATCGCATCAGGACCGTATTTTTCTTTAATTTCGGTCAATTTTTTGGCAACAAAGTCAAGGGCTTCATCCCACTCAACTTCTTCAAATTTACCGTTTTTCTTAATAAGAGGCTTAGTCAATCTATCAGGTTTATGGACAAAATCAAGCCCAAAGCGGCCCTTAACACAAGTTTTTCCTTCATTTGGAATCTCATTAGCACCAAGAACTTTTACAATTCTGTTATCTTTGATCCAAAGCTCAAGCTGGCACCCAACACCGCAGTAAGGGCATGTAGTAACCACTTTCTTGTCCACATCCTTTGCTCTGACTTTAACTCCGTAAGTCTCCCACTTTTCTACCAGTGCTCCGGTCGGACACGCCTGGACACACTGACCACAGCCATCACATTCAGATTCGGACCACTTGCCAAGCCCCGCAACCACATAAGATTCAATACCTCTTTCAGCAAAGCTCAAAACATTTTTAACCTGAAGCTCAGCACATGCTTTTATACAACGCATACATTTTATACATTTGGAGGAATCGTAATACAGTACTGGTGAAGAGGCATCAATCTTTCTCTCGAGCTCCTGCCATATTGAGGCAAACATCCTATTATCTCTTCCAAGATTGTACCTGTAAGCCAGATCCTGTAATTCGCAATTACCATCCCTATCACAATTTATACAATCATCATTGTGTTCAGAAAGAATATTATCAAGCAGAATTTTCCTGGTGTTCTCAAGTTCTTCATCAAAAGCAGTGATCTTCATCCCCTCCTGAACGGTCAAAAGGCAGGAGGGCACCATTCCCGATCTGCCTTCAACCTTAACTATACAGAGTCTGCATAACCCACTGGGAGATAGCTCCTTTAAGAAACACAGAGATGGGATATCGATTCCGTTTTCCTTTGCTACCTTTAATACAGGCTCCCCTTCGGGAGCAACTATTTCCCTACCATCTATTGTTATTTTAACCAACCTACTCATTAAAAACCTCCCCGTTTTTTTCAAAGGGTTTCAAAACCCTCTCCAAAACTCCCTGGACTTTACAAATAGTTACACCGTAGTTTGTTATTGGTACGCCTCTTCTCAAACACTCCCTTATTTTACTTCTCATTTCAGAAGGATTCAACATGCAAGCACCACAATGAATAACAAGCTTATAATCTTCAAGGTTATCAGGAAAATCGCTACCTGAAACCACATCAAATTTTATATCCTTTCCAGTATATTGAGTTATCCAGCGCGGTATCTTAACCCTTCCGATATCATCAGCCTGTACATGGTGAGAGCAGGCTTCAGAAATTAAAACCTTGTCGCCATCTTTCAGTTTGTCAATCTGTTTAAGTCCATCCACCAATGTTTTAAGGTCGCCACTCTTGTACCGGGCAAAAAGTATGGAAAAAGTGGTAAGAGAAATGTCCTTCGGTACATCACCAGCAACCTTCAAAATTACTTGAGAATCAGTAATTACAAGCGCAGGCTTCTTATTGAGCGAGCGCAGGGCTTCTTCCAGTTCCCGCTCCTTAACGATAATACCGATAGCATCATTGTCAAGAATATCCCTTAAAACCTGTACTTGTGGGAGAATAAGCCTGCCTTTAGGAGCCGCAAGGTCTATCGGAACGACGAGAATAACTATGTCTCCTCCCTTTATAAGGTCCCCAACCAGCACCTGCTCCCTTTTCAAATAATCAGGCGCGAGTTTGATAATCAGTTCTTTCAGCTTCAATACACCGTCACCGTTTTTTGCCGAGACAGAAACAAAGTGTATACTCTTTGAAGTACAAAAATTTATGTCCTCTTGACGTGGTGCACTTAGATCCCTCTTGTTAAAAACGAGAATAAACGGAATCTTCTTTTCCTCAAGTTCTTTTATAATTTTGAACTCTTCCTCACCCAATCCTCTTTCATCTGTAACGAGAAGAGCTAAATCGGCTTTCATTAAAACTTTCCTGGTAGCTTTAATCCTCATTTCACCCAATTCGCCGACATCGTCGAGCCCAGCAGTATCGTAGAAAGTAACAGGACCCAAGGGCAGAAGCTCATAATGTTTATCCACAGGATCAGTTGTAGTACCTGGAATATCCGAAACAAGGGCAATCTCCTGACCCACCAAGGCATTTATCAAACTTGATTTACCAACATTTCTTCTGCCCAGTAATACGATTATCAATCTCTCTCCCTTAGGAGCCTTTTGCATAAAACCTCCTGGGTGAATAGCCCTTAGAAATCTCAACCATTAAATTGCATGATTCCACAATCTGTCTCAAGTAATTGACCTCCTCTATTGTACAGGCACATCTAACGTTCTTGCCAGGATAGATATTGTATAATACCCTTACATCTGAGGGCGTAATAGAGGGCATTAATACATTGGCACCTACCAAAAGGCCGGCAGCTCGCCAATCTAAGAATGTCAAACCCAACAAATCTTTTAAGGACTCTGAAAACTCACTGTAATCGTTAATTGAGGCAAGGGCACTGGTAGATGGGATATTCGCATATGGATTCAATATTCTCAATATAGCTATGCATCTCAATGTAATGAGTGGGCTTCCAGCTGGATAGTTTCCAAGTGGGGTATTGGGGTGTGGAATAAACGGGCCAACAGCGATCATCTCCAACTCAAGTTCTGTCAACCTCATTAAATCCATAGCTAAGCTTTCAATCGACTGCCCTGGTAGTCCCACAATAATTCCAGAACCCGCCTCATAGCCGAGTTCTTTAAGCCAGTAAATCATTTTAATTCTTTCTTCCAAACTCCTTCCTGGACGGTATTTCCTATAAAGCTCCGGGTCAAATGTCTCAACTTTTATTAGATACCTCTCCGCACCTGCTTCTCTCCATTCTACAAGATCTTCGTAACTTCGCTCTCCCAAGGACAAAGTTACTACAACATCAACACGCGAGAGTATCTCTCTAATTAACTTGGAGATCTTGTCCTTTTTATAAAAGTAATCGTTTCCAGACTGTAAAACTATTGTTCTAAGACCTTCAAAATACCCTATTTCAGCAACCTCTAAAATCTTTTCAAAGGGAATTCTGTATCTTTCTAACTTCCTATTCTCACATCTCAATCCACAGTATAAGCAATTATCATGGCAGTAATTAGAAAACTCGATAACACCCCTCATGAACACAGATTTGCCGAATACTCTCTCCTTTATTCTGCCTGCTTCAGAAAAGAGCCATTTATCGTCTTTTCCAGACAACAATTCCTTAACCTCTTTAAGACTTAAACTCATTAAGATCCTCCTCCGTAAATCCGAGTTTGTACATCCTTTTAGGGCTTAAGAGATCCCTTACTTTTTTTTCGTCCATAAGCTTATCTTGTATTAACACATCAATAACAGTGCAACCCCGCCTTTTCGCCTCTTCGACGATCTCCTTTACCTTCTCGTATCCAAAAATTGGAACCAGAACTGTAGCAATGGTCTTACTTTTTTCAACATATTCTCTGCATTTTGTTTCATCTGGGGTGATTCCCTCTACACACCTTTCAGCAAAAACTCTGGTAATGTTTTTAAGAATCATAAGACTTTCAAGCATGGAATAGGTTAAAATAGGATGAAACTGGTTGAGTTCCAGCTGTCCGAGTCCCGCCGCGTAACTCACAATTTCGTCATTGGCTATCACCCTCAGAGAAACTTGGCCTACAGCTTCGGGAATAACAGGATTCACCTTACCGGGCATTATAGTAGAACCAGGCTGAACAGCAGGTAGTCTTATTTCTCCGATTCCACCATCCGGACCGCTGCTTAAGAATCTCAGATCACTGGAAATTTTTAGAAGGTTTACTGCATAAGCCTTTAAAAGCCCAGAAACCTCTACATATGAATCAAGATTCTGAGTAGCATCCACCAAATTCTCAGAGCGTGCAATATTAAGCCCAGTTAAATCCCTTAAAACATCTGTAACCCTGAAGATATAGTCTCTGGGTGCTCCAAGTCCAGTACCAACGGCAGTTCCTCCAAGGTTTACAACTTTTATGCGTTCCCGTGCCTTAAAGATCCTCCACCTATCTCTTGCAATTGCCTCTGCGTAAGCACTAAACTCCATACCTAAGGTAATAGGGACTGCATCTTGAAGCTCCGTTCTTCCAAGTTTAACTATGTTCCGAAACTCACTTTCCTTTTTTTGAAAGACTTCTTGCAAACGGGCAATCTCTGCTTCCAGTTCTTTAAGCTCGAAGAGGATCGCAACCTTTGAGGCAGTGGGAAAGACATCGTTTGTGGACTGATGTTTGTTTACGTGTTCAAGAGGATGAACATAATCATACTCTCCTTTTCTTTTACCTAAAAGTTCAAGGGCCCTATTGGCGATAACTTCATTGAAATTCATATTAGTCGACGTTCCAGCACCTCCTTGAAATGGATCAACCACTATCTGATCGTGCAATTTACCATCGATAAGTTCATCGCAGGCCTTGACGATCGCATTTCCCCTATCTCTGTCAAGGTAACCGAGCTCCATATTGACAAGAGTACATGCCTTTTTAACCAAAGCAAAACTTTTTATAAATATAGAAGGCCAGCGAAAACCCGAAATGGGAAAATTTTCCAATGCTCTCAGAGTCTGAATACCGTAATAAACATCGTCGGCTAAAACTCTTTCACCAAGAAGGTCACGTTCGACTCTCATACAACATCTCCCTAAGTTTCGTTCTGATCAATTCCCAATCCTTTCTTAATAAGGTTTCATCCTCGCAAAAAAGTGCAAAATTATTGTCTATTTCAAGGAAACAGGGAGGAGAAGTTAGTTCGGGCTCAAACCCAATATAAAAGGACCAGCGCCTGCCCAACCTCTTTGAGATCCAAATACCCCCAGTCTGATACTTCCCTTTGATCTCCTTTAAAAAGTCAAGCATGACATCAGAAGAAAAGGTCTCTCTCTCCATTTTCCAGCCTCTTCAAATATTCGAGAACCTTATCGTAGGCTCTGGGCATTTTTTCTTTTATCTCCATAAGCTCTTTTTCGATTAGCCTCTCACCTATAGCTCGAGTCTCATCAGAGGCAAAGTCAAGAAGCCACTCTTTAAAGGTTAGAACAGCATTTAATTTACAGAACTGTCCTTCTTTTCCAGTTCTTAAAAGTTTCATTATAAGGTCGCCGGTACGCCCACATCTATATCCCGCTGTACAAAAGGAAGTAATGTAACCAAATTTTGCCAAATCTCTGATAAGCTCATCAAGGCTCCTGGTATCTCCTATTAAGAACTGCTGCCTTTCCAGTTCTTGTTCTGTGTAGCGGTCACTGTAAGCTCCTATGCCTATTTTCGTTGATGCGTCCATCTGGGTAATTCCATAATGCACAAGTTTATCCCTTATCTCCTTGGGTTCCCTTGCCGTTAGAATCATTCCAGCGTAAGGTATGGCGAGCCTTAAGACCAGTATCACCTTCTCAAAGTCTTTGTCGCTAACTTTGTACTTCGTCTCCTGAACAAAGGGTGTGTTCGCAGCTGGCTCGAGTCGAGGGAAAGAAACCGTGTGTGGTCCCACACCGAACTTTTTTTCAAGTTCCCTTGCATGATAAAGAAGCCCCATAACCTCAAATCTCCAGTCATATAGTCCAAAAAGAGCACCTATCCCAACATCGTCCACTCCTGCCTCTAATGCACGGTGCATAGAGTACAATCTCCAGCGGTAATTGCCCTTTATAGTTTCTTTCGGGTGAACCATTTCATAGGTCTCGTGATGGTACGTTTCTTGAAAGACCTGGTAGGTTCCAATTCCTACTTCCACAAGTCTTTTCAATTCCTCTATTTGAAGAGGAGGCGCATTGACGTTACACCTTCTAATCTGACCATAACCGTTCCTTACCTTCACCTTTACATCGTAAATAAGCTGCAGACTCCTTTCGATATAATCAACGTTCATAGTAGGATGCTCACCGTATACTGTAATTAGCCGTTTGTGTCCGATCTCCCCTGCTAATACCTCAACTTCCCTTTTAATCTCCTCTTCCGTAAGGACCTTCCTTTTTATAACTCTATTACCTCTTCTAAAACCACAATAAAGGCAGTTATTGACACAGTAATTCCCTAAATAAAGAGGAGCGAAAGTAACTATCCTGTTGTCGTAAACTTTTTTCTTTATTTTATGCGCTACCTGCCTCATCTCCTCTATAAGGTCCTCATCCTCAACGTTTATAAGGGCCGCCGTCTCATCAGGAGTTAAGGTTTCGATTCGCAAAGCCTTATCAAAAATTTCCTTAATCCAGTTCTTATCCGGATTCTTGTGACGATTTATTTTTTCCCAGATCTCTTCGTCGTTAATAAAATCTCTACCATCTTCAAGATATTTCTCAATTTCATCTTCTTTAATCCTATTTTTGACCCAACTTTCAACTTGTAACATTGTTTCACCCCCTAAATTTCTTTTTTTAAAAGGGTTTTTACCTGAACCCCTTTTATTTTCCCAATTTTGCCTGTAAAAGCACCAAGTTCGTCGGTATTCCCCTTAAAAAGGAGAACAATAACGGTAGCTTCTGGAACGTTAAAACCGGCCCTTCCAAGAATTTTTGAAGAATAGGCGGAAATAATTTCCTGGAGAGGCTTTACAGCCTCTTTATTGTTTACAAAAATACCTATTAAACCTAATCTATCCGAATTTTCGCTTAGTTTTTCCATTTTCCCCTCCTTGGTTCAGGTATTCCCCTCCCCTCAGAGTAGGGAAGAAGCGGTCTACTCTTTATAGACTGCTAATTCCCACTCTTACTTCCGGAACTTCCTTTTTTATAGTTTCCACAAGTTCTAACGCCTTTTCCTCTGCTCCTAAAAATATCACTGATATGATAAAAAATCTCGCACATTTAGATGGTAGTCCAATTCTTCCATAAATGTAGTCCGAGTAGCGATGAAGAATGTCCTGTATCTTTAAAGCATAAGCGTTGTCCGTCATTGCAATTGTTATGGTGTTTATTCCCCATTTGTCACTCATAATTCACCTCCTTAATGATGTCCAACATGTTTTTCTGTTACAGCCTCGAGTGTGCATCCAGTTTGATCACAACGTTTGTAATAATAAGTGTGAAGTAACCTATGTGCAACTTCAGAACCTGGCTTACCAAGGAACTTTTCATAAACTCTCTTTATAGCTGGATTCTCATGGGATCTGCGGATCGGTAAAGATTTATCTTCTTTGTACAATCCCTCACCTCTTCTGGCCCTCATTGCAAAGGTGCTTCCCTTAGGCTGTCCACCGCCACCCACGCAGCCACCTGGACATGCCATAATTTCGATGAATGCATATTCGCTCTTTCCAGTCTCTTCTATTTGCTTTCTTACTTTGGTCAAAAGTTCTCTTGCATTTCCAAGACCATGGGCAACAGCAACTTTAACCTTAAGCCCATTTATGTCAAGCTCCGCCTCTTTAATTCCCGCCATCCCTCTCACAGCGGTTACATCAAGATTTTCAAGCTCCTTACCTGTAATCATCCAGTATGCGGTTCTAACTGCAGCCTCCATCACTCCACCAGTCGCCCCGAAGATAGTCGCAGCACCGGAGTACATTCCCATCAGCTCATCGGGCTTCTCATCCGGCAGTTCTTTCAGATCTATACCGGCGGACTTCAGCATCCTCACAAACTCCCTCGTTGTGAGAACGTAGTCCACATCTTGATAACCGGAATCTCTCATCTCCGGCCTTCTCGCTTCAAACTTTTTGGCAGTGCACGGCATTATTGAAACACTGACGATTTTTGAAGGATCAATACCTGCTTCTTTAGCGAAATAAGTCTTTGCAAGGGCGCCGAACATCTGTTGAGGAGATTTACAGGTTGAAACGTGCTCTGCAAGATCGGGGAAGAAGGTTTCCATAAATTTAATCCAACCAGGAGAACAAGAGGTAATAAGAGGTAATGGTTTTCCGGTTTTAATCCTTTCAACAAGCTCGTTGGCCTCTTCCATAATTGTTAAATCTGCTGCAAAGTTCGTATCGAATACGTAATCAAAACCGAGCTTCCTTAAAGCAGCATACATCTTTCCAACGGTAACTGTTCCAATCTCCATACCGAATTCCTCACCCAACGTAGCCCTTATAGAGGGAGCCTCCTGAACTACAACAACTTTGTCTGGGTCAAGAAGTGCGTCCCACACAAGGTCAATTTCACTTCTTTCACTGAGGGCACCAGTGGGACAAAAGACAGTGCATTGTCCACAATTCACGCAAGGGCTATTCCCAAGTCCCTGGGAGAAAAATGTGTCTACCTCTGCTTCAAATCCTCTATTCGCTATAGTTATAGCAGAAACTGTTTGTAATTCATTGCAAACAATAACACATCTACCGCAAAGAATACACTTATTGGGGTCTTTAACAATAGATATACTTGTTTCATCGATTGGTTTCCTCTCAAGTATTGCCGGGAGTCCGTTCATATCCACACCGAGATAGTTTGCCAAGGACTGAAGTTCGCACTTCTCGTTGGCAGGGCAGGTTGGACAGGTAACATCATGATCAGAAAGTAAGAGCTGAACAATTGTCTTTCTCACTTCTCTAAGAGCCTTCGAGTTTGTAGTGACTTTCATTCCTGGAGCAACGGGTGTACAGCAGGATCTCTTTGGCGTTGGAGAGCCTTCTATCTCAACAACACAAACGCCACAAGCACCGGTGGGTGGAAGATCAGGATGGTAGCACAAGGTAGGAATGTGAATTCCTGCTTTTTTGGCAGCTTCTAAGATAGTTGAACCTTGTTCAACTTCTACTTCTCTACCATCTATAAATAATTTAACCATTTCTGCCATAAAATTACCTCCTACATTTTTCACACTTATAATTTTTATCAAGGTGTGCTAAGAAATCTTCTCTGAAGTTTTCAATTGCACTTTTTACTGGCATAACCAGAGACTGCCCAAGTGGGCAGAAGGATGATTTAAACATCGCCTCGGAGAGGCTGATCATTTTGTCTAAGTCTTCTTCCTTTGCCTCTCCTTCCCTGACTTTATTAATTAGAGCATAAAGTTCGTAAGTGCCGATCCTACAGGGGGTGCATTGACCGCACGATTCATGTTTGAAGAACCTTATTATGGAAAAGAGCATATCCACCATACAGGTATCTTCGTTCATAACGAGAATCGCACCAGAACCAAGAACCGCACTATACTGCTTTAGGTTATCAAAGTCCATTCTCACGGATAGTAAACTCTCGGGTAGAAAAACACCCGCTGCACCACCCACAAGCGCAGCCTTAAATCTCTTGCCATCCTTTATTCCACCACCGTAATTGAAGATTATGTCTCTTAGGGGAGTTCCCATCTCCACTTCTATAAGCCCAGGGTAAACTACATGTCCAAGAATTGTGAAGACTTTGGTCCCCGGGCATTTTTCTGTACCCATTGTCCTGTACCATTCGGCACCGTTTTTGATTATGGACGGAACATTAGCAAGAGTCTCTACATTGTTAACTACCGTAGGTTTCATCCATAAACCATGAGTAACCGGATAAGGAGGCTTGTTACGCGGTTGACCCCTCTTTCCTTCAAGAGATTCAATGAGGGCCGTTTCCTCACCACATACGTAAGCACCAGCACCTTTCTTTATTTCCAAGTCGAAATTCACATTGGTCCCAAGAATATTTTTACCAAGGATGTTATAACTGTATGCATCCTGAATGGCTTTCTGCAATCTCCTTATGGAAAGTTCGTACTCTCCTCTTACATATATGTACCCCTTCTCAGCACCAATCGCATAACCGGCAATAATCATTCCCTCAATCAACTTGTGAGGATCGCCTTCAAGGATCAACCTATCCTTAAATGTTCCGGGTTCGCCTTCATCAGCATTACAAATTACAAACTTCTCGTCCCCTGGAGCCTTCTTAGCGGATTCCCACTTAATTCCCGTTGGAAAGCCCGCTCCTCCTCTACCCCTCAAACCAGATTTCTTAATCTCCTCAATTACATCTTCTGGCTTCATCGAAGAGAGAACCTTTTCTAACGCTTCATAACCACCAGCGGCGATATAATCGTCTATGTTTTCAGGATCTATAATGCCCACGTTTTCGAGAACAACCCTTTTCTGTTCCCTTGTGAGGCCAACTTTTTCTTTTTTCACAAATCTTGCAGGTACTTCACCAAGAAGTAAATCCTTAACTGGTCTTCCCTTCAAGAAGTGTTCCTCAACAATTCTCGGTATATCAGTGACCTTCAAATTAGCATAGTAAATACCTTCAGGGTAAACTACCATCAGAATGCCTTTTCCCGTAATCCCAATCGATCCAGTCTCTAAAACTTTAATCTCCTCTTCCAGATTCCTCTTTCTCAGTTCTTCAAGAAGGGCCTTTTGAAACTCCATTACACCCGCAAGAACCGTATCAGGGTCCACAGGCAGGAGAACATGCATTCTTGCTATCTTCATTTCGACTCCCTCCTTTTCTCCTCGATTATTTGTTTGACCTTTTCGGGAGTTAGATTGCCATAAACTTCCTCATTGATCATCATGGCAGGTGCAACACCGCACACACCTATGCAGGAAGTCAGCTCTAAGGTAAAGAGTTCGTCTTTTGTAGTTTCTCCGATCCCAATCCCGAGGGTTTTAACAAGCTCCACAATCACGTCGCTGGAACCCATAAGGTGACAAGTGGGTGACTCACATACCCTGATTATGTATTTTCCCCGGGGTTTCAAGCTGAACATACTGTAAAAAGTAGCAACTCCATGAACATAGCTGTAAGGGAGGTTTAACCAGTTCGCAACTGCTCTTAAATCCTCCTCCGTCAGATAATGCCGGGGATTATTGTCCTGGATATCATGCAGAATATAAAGGAGGTTGTCCTTTGACTTTCCGTATTTGTTCAAAATTTCTTCCCTTGTCATAGTCCCCCCAAATTAAATGATGCCTTTTAACTTTTCTTCCAATGAAACTTCCTCTTCTTTTACCTCAAACTGGCAAACACCTGCCCTGCATTTTTTATCCTTGATGTGCTCAATATACTCATCCCGGAAATAGCGCAATGTTGAAAGGACAGGATTAGGCGCAGATTGACCAAGTCCACAGAGAGAGGTTCTCCTTATTTCCTCCCCAAGTTTTTCAAGGGTTTCAAGGTCTTCCATCTTACCATGACCCTTAGTTATCCTATCAAGAATATCGTAAAGGTGTTTCAAGCCAATCCGACAAGGTACACACTGACCACAGGACTCTTCCACTGTAAAATCTAAGAAGAACTTAGCGAGATTTACCATACAGGTATCTTCATCCAAAACAATTACACCACCGGAGCCCATTATCGTACCAAGTTTTTTAAGCGACTCATAATCAATTGGAGTATCAGCATATTCTGCAGGTACACACCCACCTGATGGTCCCCCTATCTGAACCGCTTTAAACTTTTTGTTATCAGGAATACCACCACCTATATCAAAAACGAGTTCTCTTATGGTAATTCCCATTGGAACCTCAACAAGCCCTGTATTATTAACCTTTCCGGAGAGGGCAAATACCTTGGTGCCTTTGCTGGTTTCCGTTCCAATGCTGGCAAACCACTTAGATCCATTAAGGATTATATGCCTTACATTTGCGAAAGTTTCCACGTTATTGATTAAAGTGGGTTTACCCCACAAACCCTTTTGTGCTGGGAACGGAGGTTTTGGCCTTGGCTGACCTCGTTTCCCTTCAATTGATGCAATTAGTGCTGTCTCTTCTCCACAGACAAAGGCGCCAGCACCAATCCTTATCTCTATATCAAAACTAAAGGAAGTTTCAAAAATATTGTTTCCGAGAAGTCCGTATTTCCTCGCCTGCTGAATGGCTTTTTCCAACCTCTTTATTGCAAGGGGATATTCTGCTCTCACATAAACATAACCCTGTTTCGCTCCAATAGCATAGGCAGCAATTGCCATACCTTCAATTACAGAATGGGGATCACCTTCAAGAATTGCTCTATCCATAAAGGCACCTGGGTCACCCTCATCACCATTGCAAACAACAAACTTCTCGTCACCAGCGGATTCCCTTGTCACTTTCCACTTTATTCCTGTTGGGAAACCGGCACCGCCTCTCCCCCTTAAGCCAGAATTAATCATTTCCTCAATAACCTGTTCCGGTGTCATTTCAGTCAGAACCTTTGCGAGAGCTTCATATCCACCAACGGCAATGTATTCCTCAATATTTTCTGGATCAATCTTACCACAGTTAGAAAGTACTATCTTAAGCTGTTTTTCGAAGAAGGGAATCTGCTTTTTCTCTTCAACAATCCTTCTTGCTTCAGGTGTAGTCCACTGCAAACGTTTTACCGGTCTTCCCTTAATGACGTGTTCCTTAACGATCTCTTCAACATCGCTCTCTTTGAGCTTTATGTAAAAAACACCATCGGGGTAAACGAGCATAACGGGACCGAGCTCGCATGGTCCCATGCAGCCTGTTTCCACTATCGCAACTTCATCTTCGAGATTGTGTTCTTTCAACACCGCCTGTAATTTATTCTTGATAGTGGTGCTATCATTAGATATACAGGCGGCACCAGAACAAACAAGGATATCAAGCCTCTTTGGCATTTATGCCTCCTTGACCTCTATTACGTATTCCGTTACAGGATTTCCATTGACAATATGTTCGGCCACAATCCTTCTCGCTGCATCAGGTGTAAGATTTCCGTAAACCACAATTGGTTTACCCTCTTCCCAGACCTCTGCTATTGGCTCATGGGAAGAAAGTCCCTTTTCCCCGCTCTGCGTCACAATAACATCCTGCAAGTTTCTTTTCTCAACCTCATCAATGAATGCTTTCAAAACTTCTCTGGCTCCAGCAGCTATGCCGCTGGTTCCCATCCCTACTACAATTTTTACTCTCGCCTTACCTTCCCTTAACTTGAGCTCTTTTTCAGCTTTTTCTCTAATTTTTCTAAGGTCTTCCAACTTCATGATACTACCTCCATTGCTTTCAAATTTTCGTCAATGTATTCTTTTAAAAATCTAATTACTTCAGGATGGTTTATGGGCACATCCTGAAGTTCTTTTTTAATTTCCCGTGTGTCCAGTACAAAGGACACGCCATCCTTATAGATTTCAAATAAGAAATCAATTTCAGGTTTTCCAACAACAAGGGCGATAATTGTATCTCTCATGTTACCGATGGGGGGCAAGTCAATGTGGGACATTTTAAATTTTGCTTTTATTAACGTTCCCTTCCCAGGCGTACTTATAATTTCAAAACTGCCGTCACAGTGCTCCGCAATTTGTTTGAACAGTGGAATTCCAAGTCCCACTTTTTTATAGGATTTAGTTGTGTAAAATGGGTCCTGGACTTTTTTAATTTCTTCTGCTGTCATACCTTTACCGTCATCTTCGATCTCTATGGTCAATGTGTCAAGGGAAAAGTTTTGTTCTAATCTCACCCTTACAAGTTTGGCACCTGCACTTATCGAATTTTGGACGATATCCATTATATGCATGGAGAGCTCAGCCAGCAACCTCGCTCTGCTCCTCTTTTCCTTCCGTCTCTTTCTGTCTCCTATATTCTCTTATAACTTCTTTTACCTTTTCTGGTGTTAGTTTGCCAAAAACATCCTCATTGATCATTATCACGGGCGCAAGCCCACAAGCACCAAAACACCTCGCTGTGGAAAGGGTAAAGAATTTATCTTTTGTGGTTTCTCCGACTTTTATCCCAAGTTCTTCCGAAATAGCCTTCACAATAGCCTCTGCACCCTTTACGTGGCACGCAGTACCCATGCACACATTAATCACGTGCTTAGCGACAGGTTCTGTCCGGAAAAAGTTGTAGAACGTAACAACGCCGTAAACCTGCGAAAGAGGAACATTCAATTCCTTTGCTACAAAATACTGAACTTCCGGTGGAAGGTAACCGAAGATTTCCTGGGCCCTATGTAAAACCTGAATCAAGGGACCAGGCTTTCTCTTGTACCTTGCAATATCCCTTTTCAACATCTGATATTGTGGGTTATCCTCAGGTATGTGAAGTTTCATAAAATCCTCCCTTTTTCACCATAAACTTCATAACTTCTACCATCTAACCCCTTCAAAGCCTTTCTTACCTCTTCTAAAGTGGGCTTTGCAATATTAAACACCACATACCCTCTTCCTATCTCTTCAGGGTAGTGGGCATCAGAGAATGTTACCACTGGATAGTTTGAAATACCTGGAATTTCTCTATCATTTAGTCTGGAAGGTTCTGTGTTATAAATAACCTCTACACCGTCAATGTTAAGATTTTCAGGTATAAATCCCAGTTGTGAAACGATACTAAAATGGGGAGAGTTGACATGAGAAAGAATAGAGATACCCCCGTAGTGAGCAATCAGAGACAGCACCTCATCCAGATTCAAAGTAATAGAATTCACAAGAAGTTTCTCTTCAAACCTGATTATCTCCTCATCCTCATCTACAACTACCTGATCCCCAAAATATTCAGGATTATTAGGAATATCAGGCAGGTGTTCATAAATGATTTCTCCAAACCCCTTTAAATTTTCAATAGAATCAAAAAGGGCAAGTAGATGTACTTCTTCAGAGGTCTGGACTTCCATCCCGTAAAGTGCCGAAATAAGGTTTCTCTCAACAAATTTAGAAATCTGTATCGAATTTTCATAAGAATTGTGGTCTGTAACGGCGATAAAATTTATCCCCTTTTCCAAAGCAAATTCAACGATTTTCTTGGGAGACATCTCTAAGCTCCCGCAAGGGGAGAGAGTTGAGTGAATATGAAAATCTGCCATAAATCTACCGAATTTCACCGTATTTAAGTAAATTGTAAAGTTTTCCACAAAATTCAAAGGTATTCATTTCAGTTCCAAGTAAAACTACACCTTCCTCAGTCGCTTTTTTTATCGTAGCATCGTCAGGAATTATACCCTTTGTTATAACAATTCCAGCCCCATCCTTTAACTTCGCAACGGCAACAACATTGAGGTGTCTTTGAATGGTAACCCAAAGCTCATCCTTAGAAAGTCCAGCAATCACATCAGAGAGGAGATCTGAGGCATATCCCCAGGACACCTCAATCATCTCCCAGCCTTCCACTTCGGGGTTGAATATTTTCAAACCCATTACTTTAACAACTTCACTTAGCTTCATTTTCTTTTCTCCTGTAAATTATTGCGTGGATCTTTGTCCCTACGCCCGGTGCAGATTCCACTTCAAAGACATCAGAGTTCTGCTTCATATTGGGAAATCCCATACCTGCACCGAAGCCGTAATCCTGTGCCCAAGGGGGCGCAGTGGAATAACCAGGTTGCATAGCCTTTTCAAGGTCCTCTATCCCAGGGCCATTATCTTCAGCAAAAATCTCTACTGAATTACTGTTGGCTTCAACTTTGAGTTTTCCTCCAACAGAATAAAGGATCATATTCATTTCCGCCTCAAAACATATTATACCTACCCTCTTTACAACCTCTTCTTCAATACCGTATTTCTGAAGTTCGCTTTTTACGTGCGAGGAGGCAGCACCGGCATTTGCGAGATCCATCGCCTTTATTCTATAGACCAATCTGACCTTTTCGTTACCCATTTAGTCAACATTTAAACAAGTGTTTGTATCTTCACCACCCTGAAGTATTTTAATTTTACAGGGTTTAACTCCATTCGTATACAAGATTCCACAGGTTTCAAAGACTGTTTTTTGAGTTAATACTACAGGTATGCCGGAAAGTTTCGCTGCTTCGACAAGCGCTTTTGAAGGCTGTTTACCCCTAGCAATTATAATGAGTGGTATATCCAAAACTTCCGCAACCCTTATTACCTGGGGACCAGTTATTCCAGTAATTAAACAGGCTTTTTCTTCAGTCAATGCAAGAACATCAGAAAGGAGGTCAGCGGCGAAACCCCTTTCCACTTCCACATCCAACTTATCTTGGCCTGAAATAATTTTGCCATCTATTTTTTCAACAATCTCTCGTATCTTCATAGAACTATCTTAATTATACAACTTTGTGAAAATGCGTTCAAGCCCTATAAAATTTGTAGGATTTGAAGTTTTGAACTCAATGAGGTATAATTTTGAATGCACTAAGGGACGATGGAGGATGCTCGAAAGGAACGAATTCATAGAGTTTATACTTCCAGATGTAGAAGAATTCATCGAACAGAAAAATTGGCACGAATTAAAAATCGCCCTTTCTGAATGGCCTCCCCAAGATCTCGCATATTTAATCCAGTCCCTTAAAGATGAGTACAAAATAATCGTCTTTAGATTACTTCCAAAAGACCTACAGGTCGAGGTTTTCAGTGAATTGGATTTTGAAGTTCAAGAGCAATTGATTCACAAACTTGCTGACGAAGAAGTCAGAGCAATTATAGAAGAACTTGAACCAGATGACAGGGCTGGACTCTTTGAAGAATTACCTGGACAAATAGTTCAGAAACTCCTTCAATTCCTTTCCCCGGAAGAAAGAAAAGTTACTTTAAAACTTCTGGGATATCCTGAAAACACCGTCGGAAGATTGATGACACCTTACTACATTGCCGTGAGGTCTCACTGGACCTGCCAGGAGGCGATAGAGCACGTCAGGAAATATGGAAAAGAAGCGGAGACTATCGATGTTATTTACGTAGTAGATCAAATTGGACACCTTATAGACGATATAACATTGAGAGACATAATACTTGCCGAACCAACTGAAAAAATTGAAGGATTAATGGATGGACAAGTTGTTTATGTAGATGCTTATACTGACCAGGAAGAAGCAGTCAAAATAATGAAAAAGTATAATCTCAACGTTTTGCCCGTAGTTGACAAGGACAACATTCTCCTTGGAATCGTCACTATTGACGATATGATCGACGTTCTTGACGAAGAGCAAACAGAAGACCTTGCAAAAATATCAGGTGTTAGTCCAGAAGTAGTAGGCGCAGAATTTCTCACCCATCTTAAAGAAGTACCTATTTCAGAGGTATACCGAAGTAGAATTAAATGGCTGGTGTTTCTTTTAATAATGGACTTAGCAACCGGGGGAATTATTGCAGGTTTTCAAGAACTTATTGCAAAATATGCGATCTTAGTCTCTTTCCTTCCCGTACTTATTGATACAGCAGGAAACGCGGGTTCTCAGGCAGCTACGCTGCTTATAAGAGCCCTCGCCCTTGGCACCGTAAAGCCAAAGGACTGGCTATTACTCTTTGGTAGGGAATTCCTCGTTGCAAGCCTTCTTGGCCTTACTATGGCACTGGGAATCTCTCTCATGGGTTTCCTAAGGGGTGGGGCAGAAATCGCTAAGGTTGTAATCACTGCAATGTTTGTTAACGTTGTTCTTGGATCCCTTATAGGACTTGCCCTACCATTCATTTTTCTCAAACTCAGGCAGGATCCCGCATCGGCAAGCACTCCTCTAATCACTACCTTAGCCGACATTCTTGGAACAGGTGTTTACTTAGCCTTAGCCACCCTAATGCTCCGTTAAAGAACCCATTGTATTCCTTTACTTTCCGAGGTTTTCAAATTATAATAAAAACAAACAAAGAACACATTTTGGAGGTATGAATGGCAAAATTAATTGGAAACGTCAATCCAAAGGCTTTGAGAGAATTGACCATTACAATCACGGAAGAAGAAGTTAAAGCCAATATTGACAAGATTTCCCAGATCTATCAGAGGAAAGCCAAAATTCAGGGATTCCGACCTGGAAAAGCCCCTCTGGAACTGGTAAGGAAAGTCTACGAAAAGGAAATTCTATTGGATGCTCAGGATGAAGCTATCAAAACCAAAATTTATGACGAAATTAAAGCAAGGAAAGAAGAAGTAGTCTCTGAAATCTACATCAAAGACCGTAAGGACGATGAAAATGGTATAACGGTGACGGTAGAATATGAGGCAATCCCAACCTTTCTCTTTCCAAATCTCGGTTCTATAAAAGTACAGAAAAAAATCAAGAGAGTATCAGAAATTGACGTAGAAGATGAAATTGAAAAATATCAGAAGAAACTCGGCAAGCTTGTTCCTGTCAACAGAGAGAGCAAAGAAGGCGATTACCTTATCGTAGACTACAAGGAGATAGAAAACGGCAAAGTTACTAAAACCAGACCTAATCTTACCCTTCAAATTTCCCCTGAAACCATAAACCCTGATGTCCTTGATAAATTCTTAAACAAGAAGAAGGGCGATACAGTGGAAATCGATTTTATTGATCAAGATAAAAACAAACCGATAAAGCTCACTTACGTAATTAAAGAAGTAGCAGAGCTTCAACTACCAGAACTGAACGACGAATTTGCTAAAAGCCTTGGTTACGAAAACCTTGAAAAGATGAAGGAAGAAATAAGAGAATATTTGATTAAACAAAACGAGAAAGCCTCCGAAGATGAATTGGAATGGCAAATCATAGACGAAATATATAATAGGGTTCAGTTCGAGCTGCCCCGTTCATTAGTTGAAGAAAAAATTACACGAATTGCTCAAAGCTTTAGATATGATCCCAAAAATGAAGAAGTCAGAAATTCATTTAGACGAATCGCTGAAGATCTTGTCAAAAAAGAGATAATTTTAAAGAACTATATTGACCAGGAAGGTCTGGAGGCCACGGAGGAAGAAATAACCAAAGCCATTGAAGAAAAGGCAAAAATTTATCGTATGGACTCTCAAACTTACAGGAAAGAACTGGAAAAACGTGGTTTGATGGACGATGTAGTGGACGAGATATTAAGAAACAAGGCTATGGAAAACTTAAAAAATGCCGTTAAAGTGGAGGTTATTATAGAATGAGCATAGACATAAAGAAAGTTATTGATCAATACGTTCCTTACGTTATTGAGGTAACTGGAAGGGGTGAAAGGGTTTATGACATTTACTCAAGGCTTTTAAAAGATAGAATAATTTTTCTCGGTTCGCCGATAAATGGACATGTGGCCAACCTTGTAGTTGCCCAGATGCTTTTCCTTGAAGCAGAAAACCCTGAAAGGGACATTAACCTTTATATAAACTCCCCAGGAGGCGAAGTGACTGCAGGTCTCGCTATTTACGATACGATGCAATACATAAAACCTGATGTAGCTACAATATGCGTCGGAATGGCCGCATCTATGGGGGCTGTGCTCCTTGCTGCAGGTAAAAAAGGCAAGAGGTATGCCCTTCCACACTCCAGGATAATGATCCACCAACCCTGGGGCGGAGTTGAGGGACAGGCTATTGACATAAAAATTCACGCAGAAGAGATTATGAAAATGAGAGATATATTAAACAATATTCTCTCAAAGCACACAGGGCAACCTATTGAAAAAATTGAGAAGGATACCGATAGAGAATTCTTTATGTCAGCCCTCGAAGCAAAGGAATACGGCATTATAGACGAGGTAATTTACAGCCGTAAGGAGGAAAAGAAGTAAAATGCCCAGGAAAAAAATAACGAAAGAGAGACACATTCACTGTTCCTTTTGTGGAAGACCAAAATCAGAAAACTTGAGATTAATTGCAGGTATTGATGCATATATCTGCGAAGATTGCGTGAAAATTGCTTATGACATCATACGTGATGAAGAAAAGACAAAGAGAGAATTTAAAACCTTTACACTCCCAACACCTGAAGAAATCAAGGCCTACCTTGATGACTACGTTATAGGACAGGAGCTTGCCAAAAAAGTCCTTTCTGTTGCAGTCTACAATCATTATAAAAGGATCTTAAACCCTAAAAAAGACATTGAATTACAGAAGACAAACGTACTACTTATCGGACCCACCGGCTCTGGTAAAACGCTTCTTGCAAAGACCCTCGCAAAACTCCTGGATGTTCCCTTTGCAATCTTTGATGTAACTTCTTTAACTGAATCGGGGTATGTGGGTGAAGATGTAGAGATGATTCTCCTCAGGCTCATTCAAAACGCAGGCGGGGATATTGAAAAGGCTTCATATGGAATCGTCTATCTGGACGAAATTGATAAAATAGCGTACAAACATACCACTGGTAGAGATGTTTCGGGTGAAGGCGTTCAGGAAGAACTACTTAAACTCCTTGAAGGTCATGTAGTAAACGTTCCTATGAAATCAAACAAAAAAATGTCTGAACAGCCAACCTACCAGATTGACACTTCAAATATTCTTTTCATCCTCGGCGGTGCTTTTGTTGGAATTGAAGACATAATAAGGTCAAGACTTGGGTCTACAGAAATGGGCTTTAAATCAATTCAAAGAGACGTAAGCAAATTAACTTATAACGAGATAATATCAAAGGTAGAGCCTGAAGATGTGATAAAATACGGCTTCCTGCCAGAATTTGTTGGAAGAATACCCGTTATCGTTCCACTTCATTCCCTTGGAAAGGAAGAACTGATCAGGATTCTTACGGAACCTCGAGATGCGGTAATAAAGCAGTATCAGAGATTTTTTGAAATGGAAAATGTGAAATTGTCATTTACAGAAGATGCACTCGAAGCCATTGCTGATATAGCAATTCAAACAAAAACCGGAGCAAGAGGATTGAGAAATATCATCGAAAAAGCGCTTCTTGAAACAATGTTTAAATTACCTACTCTGAGGCAAAAAAGACCCATTGAAGAGGTAATAGTGGATAAAGAGGTCATAACCTCTGGCAAAGAACCTGTAATTATCTTTTCAGAATACAAAAAAAGAAAAGAGAGCTTTTAATAGGCTATGGAAAACAGACTTCCTGTAGTAATAACAAGAGAACTGATAATTTACCCTTCCGTCGTTTCTCCAGTAATTATCGGGAGGCCTTTCTCTCTCAAAGCGGCAAGAGAAGCTCTTACCCTGAACAAGCAAGCTATTTTCGTTGCCCAATTAAATCCTGAACAGGAAATCCCTTCAAGCATTTCCGATATACTGGAATACGGAACGATAGGACTATTTCTCCAGCATCTGGCACCGCCCGATGGGACAATTAGGGCTGTTGTTGAAGGTCTGAAAAAAGTTAAAATTGTCGATTTAGTTTACCAAGATGACACATTTTATGCCTACTACGAGGAGATAGAACCCGCCGTTCCAGAATCCCCAGATATAGAAAAATATTTGAGGCTTCTGAGGGAGTATTTTGCAAAATACATTGAGTACGTTAAAACCGTACCCGAAACCGCCTTCAATGTCTTCGATGAATCACAAGATCCTTGGAGCATTGCATACAGAGTGCTGACCGCACTCAGGCTAAAATTCAGTGAGCAGATTGAATTATTTAAAATAAATAACCTGGAAGAGCTGCTGAAGAAACTTGTAGAAATTTTAATACGGGAAATCGAATTCATTAACCTGAAAATTAATATTGAAACAAGGGTATCTGAGGAAATCAAAAAATATCAGAAGCAATTCTTTCTCCAGCAGGAAATGAAAGAAATCCAAAAAGAACTCGGGGTCACAGAAGAAGATGAATATGAAAATCTCGAAAAGACAATCCAGCAATCCAAAATGCCAGAAGAAGTTAAGAAAAAAGCCCTGGGTGAAGTAGCGAAACTAAGGAGAATGCCTACGAACTCACCTGACGCAGCAGTGATCAGAAATTACCTCGACTGGCTTATCAACCTGCCCTGGGGTATCTACACTGAAGATAATCTGGACATTTCCAACGCGAGAAAAATTCTTGATGAAGACCACTATGGACTTGAAGAGCAAAAAGAAAGAATTCTGGAATATTTAGCAGTGCTAAAATTAAAGGGCGAAATCAGGGGTCAGGTAATTTGTTTCGTTGGCCCTCCCGGTGTTGGAAAGACTTCTCTCGCAAAATCCATTGCAAGGGCCCTAAACAGGAAATTCGTTAGAATTTCTCTTGGTGGTTTGAGGGATGAAGCGGAAATAAAAGGACACAGAAGGACATATGTAGGGGCAATGCCGGGTAAAATAATTCAGCAAATAAGAAGAGCGGGAAGTTCGAACCCTGTATTTCTGTTAGATGAAATTGACAAAGTGGGTCAGGACTGGCGCGGGGACCCTCAGGCTGCCCTTATGGAAGTTCTTGACCCTGAGGTAAATAAATCATTCCAGGATCACTATTTAGAAGTTGAATTCGACCTCTCTCAAGTTCTCTTTATTACCACCGCCAACACAACATATACCATCCCCAAACCGCTCTTAGACAGGATGGAAGTTATCCCCATAAGAGGATACCTGGAAAACGAAAAATATCACATTGCAAAGAAGTTTTTAATTCCCAAGCAGATAAAGTCTGCTGGCCTTCCTGAAGATACTTTAAAAATAACGCGACCTGCAATATACAGAATAATAAATGAATACTCGAGAGAAGCTGGGTTGAGAGAACTGGAAAGACAAATTGCTAAAATAACCAGAAAAGCGGCAAAGAACTACGCCGATAAAGCCAAAAAGACAACGGTTACTGCCAAAAATCTGGAAAAATTCTTAGGTCCACCTCGTTACAGACTGAGAGAACTAAATGAGACCCTTCCAGAAGGCGTTGCTTACGGCCTTGCCTGGACAGAGTATGGTGGAGACATTTTAAGAATAGAAGTTGCCAAGATGGAAGGAAGCGGAAAACTCGAATTAACAGGACAACTGGGAGATGTGATGAAAGAATCTGCAAAAGCAGCTCTTACATACATCAGAGCGAATTACCAGGAATTTGAACTTGAGAGGGATTTTTACAACAAGTTAGACCTCCACTTGCATGTTCCAGAAGGTGCTATTCCCAAAGATGGGCCTTCCGCTGGTGTTACAATATTAACCGCAATGGTTTCCAGTTTGACTGGAAAAAAGGTTCCAAGTAACATTGCGATGACTGGAGAAATAACCATCACGGGTCAGGTGCTTGCTGTGGGTGGTCTGGAAGAAAAACTTCTGGCAGCTAAAAGATATGGCATTGCCACCGTTTACCTTCCATTAGAAAACAAAAGAGACGTTGAAGAAATGAAAAAGGATATAACTGAGAAGCTGGAAATCAGGTACATTTCACATGTTAGCGAACTTATAAAGGATGTATTCAATTTCTGAAAAAAAGCCTGAAAAAGCCCTTCTTGTAGGTGTCTGTACCTCTTCTCAAGAACGCTGGCATGAACTGGATCGTCTTGAAGAACTTCAAAAGCTTGCAGAAGCAGCAGGTGCAAACGTTTTTGAAAAAATCCTCCAAATTAGGCCTTCCTACGATCCTGCATATCTCATAGGGAAGGGAAAAGCCTTTGAAATTCAAAACATTTGCGAGCAATTTGGTATTGATGTTGTAATCTTTGACCAGGATTTATCACCCTCACAGGTAAGAAACCTGGAGCAAATAATCAAGTGCAAAATTATAGATAGAACGGAATTGATTCTGGATATCTTCGCCCAACACGCCGAAACCCTTGAAGCAAAGATCCAGGTTGAGCTGGCTCAACTGCTTTACCGATTACCAAGGCTTGCAGGTAAGGGTATTGACCTTTCAAGACTCGGTGGAGGCATAGGAACAAGAGGCCCCGGCGAGAAGAAACTGGAAGTAGACAGGAGAAAAATTAAAGATAGGATAAATCACCTAAAAAGAGAGCTGGAAGAGATTGAAAAAACAAGAGAGCTCCACTACCGCAGGAGACGGGAGATTTACAAAGTAACCCTTGTAGGTTACACCAATTCAGGGAAGTCTTCTATAATGAACCTCCTCACAAAATCCAACCTCCCTGTTGAAGATAAACCCTTCTCTACCCTTGATGCCACGACAAGGATCATGTATCAGAAAGTTCTCCCCAAACCCGTCGTAGTTTCAGACACGGTAGGATTCATTGAAGATATCCCCCATCACCTTATTGCCTCCTTTAAGGCTACACTTGGAGTTGCAAGGGAAGCAGATGTGCTGATCCACGTAATTGATATTACTAACGAACCAATAGATAAAAAAATTCAGACCGTAGAGTCTGTCTTAAGCGATATCGGATGCGGCGACAAACCGATTATAAAAGTTTTTAACAAAACCGACCTTGTAATAGAAAAAAACGTTATAGAAAGATTGCGATCTAACTATCCCGACGCCCTATTTGTCTCAGCAAAACTGAAAACGGGGATCGAAGAACTGAAAAATGAGATAATAAGAAGATTTCAAAAATTTGAGGAACTCTCTGAAAGCTGGAAAAAGTAGTAAAGTCCCCATAAAACAGCATGTTTTTCATATTCACCAATATTTGTTATATTCCTCAAAATTTCACCGTCCCCACCAGTTATGATGACCCTATCTTCACCCGTTAATTTAACTGCGCCTTCAACAAGACCTTTCAACGCATCAACAATACCTTTTATAATACAATCTTCTGAAGATTCTGGAAAGAAACGGGAATAATTCCTAATACTCTTTTCACCCAAAAACCGCTCGCCTTTAGCAAGTTCGTAAGTGATTATGGAAGAATAACTTTTCAGCCTCGTCCCTTTTTTAAAGCTATCGGCGAGGATTTTAAGACCCGGAAATATTGCTATTGGATAGTGGGTCTGGTTATTTACCCATTCAATATTGATAAAAGTCCCCGCATCAATTCCAAGGCCCTTGCCATGCCTTCTCCAGATATAATAAGCCAGCGCCAGCCTGTCATCACCTAATTGAAAGGGATTCTTATAGTGAACTTTTAAAAATTTCTGAGTTTTTGAAGATAAACGCAAAACTTTACCCTTATATTGGGCCTCAAACAGCCTTTCGCTTAATTTCTTAAAATTCCTCGAAGAAACTGAACTATAAACTAATGCCTTAGCCTCTCGGAGGTCCACCAGTTTTGGCAGACCATCAAAAGCCTGAATTAGTTTCCCATCACTAAAAAGCCCTGTATGAATGTTAACATTACCAACATCAACACAAATCAATAAATCCATTCGATCCAGACAATATCATTAAAATTAAAAAAACCCGCCGTGGTATCTAAATCCAGTTCCTCATCTATGTCCTTTATCTCACACGCCACCTCTCGACCGCCCCTTAAATGCAAAAAGCATTTTCCACGAAGAGATACGACCTTATAGTACTCCTGAAATATTTTTTCATAATCCAGTCTCTCAAGGTCCTCAACCTCACAAATTAAAATGTCTGCAATTTCCGATACAGGCTTCTTAGCTCCTGTTTCGAGGAACAAACTGGTTGCAATTCCTTTTATTTCTTCAGGGAACGCTTCTTGGTTTACGTTAATACCGATACCTATTATTGTCGCTCCACTAGTCTGCTCTACAAGAACACCCCCAATTTTCCTTTTCCCTACGAGAATATCATTAGGAAACCTAATTTTTACCGGAAGAAAACTTATAAGAGTTTTATAAGCGGCAAGAGCACCAATGATTAAAGCCCTTTTTGAATCAATTCTTTTTAACACAAAGGAAGAATAAAGGCCACCTTTTTGGGAAATCCATTTCCTCCCCTGCTGACCCCTTCCTCTCGTCTGCTCTTCAGAAATAACCACAAAAGGAATTTCTACACCACTCTCAATAAAAAATTTAGCTGTATCATTTGTAGAGTTGCAAATTTTTATGTAATACCTATCCACAGGCTGCTACTGCAAAGGCTATGGAATAATACTTTAGCTCTGGTTCATCAGCCCTTGAGAGAAGTACTACTGGAACTTTCGCACCGTAAATTAACCCACCAGCCTTTGCCTTAGCAATATATATCAACGCCTTTGCAAGAATATTACCCGATGCTACATCCGGGACCATCCACAAATCTGCATCACCGCTTACGACAGAAGTAACGCCTTTTAGCTCTGCCGCCCTCTTTGAAACCGCTATATCAAACCCCATCGGCCCATCAAGGTATACCTTAACCCCTTTAAAGAAACTCCTATCTTGAAGTTTCGAGATCGCGGCGAATTCAACAGTTTCAGGCATATCTTCATGGAGAGTTTCAAGGGAGGCAAGAAAAGCCACCTTTATCTCCTCGTAGCCCATAATCTTCATAATTTCAACGGCATTTTGAAGAATACTGATCTTCATTTTAAGATCCGGCCTGATATTCATTCCAGCATCGGTGAGGAAGACTAATTTGTGATAGTTAGGAATTTCAAGAAGGGTTATATGGGAAAATACTTTATCTGTCCTAATACCTTTTTCCTTATCAAGTAGGCTTCGTAAAAAAGTCGGGGTGTCTATCTTACCCTTCATTACGAAATCTGCTTCTCCCTTTTTTACGAGTTCACAAGCCTTAAAGGCAGAATCTACGGGGGAGGTCGAACTTATTATTTCGAACTCTGAAATTCCGTGTGTTTCAACAAATTTCTTAATCTTATCTTCATCTCCAATTAAAATAGGAAAAGCCAAGTCCTTAGCCAGCTTTAGACCCTCAACAATTTCCTCTGATGCACCCTCAACAACAGCTATTCTTCTCTTTCCCTTTCTCTTCGCAAGTGCAACAATATCTTCAAAGGTCCTAAACATAATACCTCTCCTGTTTGAGATTATTTTATAGGAAAAGTAAAGTAAAATCAGCTCTATGGCTGAGGAATACTCCACATCGCAAAACAACGTCTACTTAAGTCTTAATACATAGATGTAATCTTCTGTGGAAGTGAAAGCATAATTTCCATTACTCACAATCTTAATGCCATTTCTATTGGGTCTGTAGAAACCCAGCAAATTAGGAACTTGTGGATTGCTTAAACCTATAATGGAAATAAAGTTATTAGTTCCCGTGGTCAAAACAGCACCATCATAACCGTAGACTGATTTCACATTAATCCCCGAATAAGTTCCCACAATAGATGGACTTTGTTGATTTGAGACATCAACCACAACAAGGCCGTTAGAACCATCGGCAACGAGGAGATAGTTACTCCACACATATGAATTAGTCGCATAGCCAGGAGTATCCAGAGTTGTTTGAATACTCATATTCCTTACATCCACTATAGTAATACCAGACTGTCCCCTCGATACATAGGCATAATTGCCACTAACAAAGACGCTTATTGCGTAAGAGATATCAACACTGCCCACTACACGCAAATTATTAGGATCAGTAATGTCAAACTTTGTCAGGGTTCTGTAAGATGGACCTCCATGGATCACATAGAGAAAATTGCCACTCGCGAAAACAGAAAAAGTGGAACTCGGGTAAAACTCTAAGTAGCTTACCTTTCTAATCTGATTTCCAGAAAACTCGAAAACCTTGAGTCCCCAAATGCTGTCAGCTATAAATATGTAATTCCCGTTAGCCGAGACCGAAACGTATTTTGTCGAGAAGGAACCATTTTCGGAATAATTTGCAATTGAGACGGGTGATTGTGGGTTGGAGAAATTTACAACCGAAAGTGCCCCTTGTGATAATAACCCGGCGTAAGAGTTGGAAACTAAATAAATTAGATTTCCGCTTTTATAAAAATCTTCCAAACCATACGCTGCATAAGAGCTAATTTCGAAGGGACATAAGGAAAAGCTTAAAACATCTGAAAAAAAACCAGTTGCATTTATCTTCTCCGCTCTTACCCGCCAGTAAAACTTTCCATTAAAGCTCAAAGGAAGCCACCTGAACTGAGTGTCTGTGACAGCTTTATCTATTAAATAGTTTCGAAAGTCCGAAAACTCAGAGACTTGAATTCTGTATGAATCAGCCATAGGAACGTGCCTCCAGCCAAAGTTCAGTGTCTCCGCATTCCAGTGCAGGTAATTGTCAGGCGGCGATAACACAACGGGTTTAGAATCAAGTGAAGTAAAAGTTACCTCAAGAGACCAGAGGGTATAAATTGTTCCTCTCCTTGCTCTGACCCTGGCCTTTAGCTCGCCTGTATTGGAATATCCGGGAGTCCAGTTGTAATAGTTATATTGAGTATATACGGTTATAATACTACCATAGCCTGGTTTGAATACTTCTAAATCGTAGCCTTCAGCTCCACTCACACTATTCCAGCTAAACCGAATATACTCGCTGTTCCAGAACATACTCCCATCTGCGGGATTGTAAACTTGAGGAGGTGACGGGACTTCTATAATGTCGAACGTTCCTGTTTCAGACCATGGTGTCCAGGTTGAACCCTTACCTGCTCTTACCCTCCAGTAAAATCTTCCCAATCTATTCTCCGAAGGCCAGGATATTGACGTGCCAGAAGTGATACTATCTAAAATCACAGAAATAAACAAGCTGTCAGAAGAAAGATGTATCTCATATTGGTCTGCACATTCCTTTTCAAACCAGCTAAAATTCACAATTTCATTTTTCCAACAGGAATCATTGATTGGTTCCCTAAGACCAGGAGCTGTAAGATCAACTACTTTTAAGTACAAGATTTCACTCCATTCCCCCTGAATAGACCCTTTTAGGCCTCTCACTCTCCAATAAAAACCACCCCTTTCATTAAAACGAAAAGTAAAACAGGTGTCACTAATCAAAGTATCAAGAACGAGATTCAAATCCCACTCGTAAGAAGATCTTGAAATTTGCAATTCAAACCACTCAGCTCCAGCTAAGGGTGTCCAACAAAAGTTAACGTCTTCAACGGTCCAGGTGCAAAAACCGTTCCAGTAAGTTAAAGGAGGCGGAGCAAAAGTAAAGGGATACTCTTTGTGTCTAATATTTCCCCTTTCATCGAAGGCTTCAATTCTAATGTTATACGAATTGAACGGTAACACCCCCTTGATGGTGTCCACCACATAACTACTCGAATACCTCTTGTAAAAATTACCATTTAAATACAACTTCGAATACTCAAAATCTTCGTCAACGACTTCAAATTCAAGAGCAATACCGTAATAAGTACTTTTTAACTGGTTTAACTTTATCTCAGGTGGGGCACCAAGGTCTTTTTTACAGGAACACACTAAAATTGCACACGCTGTAATAAAGCCAAGCTTTTTAAAATTCATATCTCTCACCCCTCTCCAATTTTACTTCTATTTTGGTAAAATGTCAAGATTTGCAATAAGCCTTCCCGGACATTTCTCATCATTCTCCGAAAACAAAACTTCCAAACGACCGAGAAACAAGTCGTGTACTGTATATTTTTTGAAAAGTTCAATCCCTATTCTTATAATTCTAATATGCCTGCAAATTTACCGCCACAATATTTCGAGGCCGAAAAAGAGTACAGGAACGCTAAAACTATTGAAGAAAAAATCCAGGCACTCAGAAAGATGTTGGCAGTAATGCCAAAGCATAAAGGTACTGATAAGCTACAGGCAGAGATTAGAGCAAAGATTTCAAAGCTTCAAGAAGAGCTTGAAAACCAGAAAAAGGGTAAAAGGACTGGTGCACACTGGTACATAAAAAAGGAAGGAGCCGGGCAGGTAATCCTTCTGGGTCTACCCAATTCAGGAAAGACGACCCTTGTCAACGCCCTTTGTAATACAAATTTTGAGACCGCAGATTATCCCTTTACAACACAACAGCCCCACGCTGCCATGATGGACTTTGAAGATATTAAAATACAGCTGATTGATACTCCACCTCTAAAAGAGGAAAATGATTACAGGATTTTTGAGCTGATAAGAAACGCAGACCTTTTGGCCATTGTCCTGAGCCTTGAAGGTGACCCTATCCTTGACTTTACTTTTATTGAAGAAAAACTATCGGAGAGAAACATTACCCTGAAGGGGACAGGTACAGGAGAGTATGAACTTTTTGGACCTATAACAAAAAGAGCAATAATAATTTTAAACAAACTTGACCTTGCCAAGGACACAAAACATCTGGAATATTTGGAAAATCACTTTAAAGAGACATATGGAATTATTACTTTTCCCCTCTCTGCACTTTACGGAACGGGCACAGAAGAAGTTAAGAAAGAAATCTTTAAAGAGCTGGGCATTATAAGAGTTTATACAAAAGAGCCTGGAAAACAGCCCGTTCTTGAAGATCCCCTGATTCTAAAGAAAGGTAGTACAGTACTCGATGCAGCGAGAGAAATTCATAAAGACTTTGAAAAGAAGCTTAAATATGCAAAAGTTTGGGGTTCAACAAAATTTGGAGGACAACGGGTAGAAAGAGATTACAAACTCCAAGATAGAGACATCGTCGAATTTCACATTTAAAGCCTTAAACTTTATTCCTGATGAAGTACATCAAAGTATACGGACCTGTGCGTCTTGAAGGCGAAGTAAAAGCCCAGGGAGCGAAAAATGCTGTCCTTCCTGTAATGTCAGCCATTATACTTCATGACAAGCCCGTTTTACTGAAAAACGTACCACGGGTCCAGGATGTCTTCACAATGATAGAGCTTCTAAAACTGTTGGGAGCCAGAGTTGAATGGAAGGGGCATAACGAGCTTATTGTTGATCCATCTGCTATCAGTAATTACACTGCGCCTTACGAAATTGTTAGTAAGATGAGGGCTTCCATTTATGTTCTCGGCCCACTTCTCGCAAAATTTGGAAGAGCAGAAGTCTCTTTTCCGGGGGGATGTGCTTTTGGTCCAAGGCCTGTGGATTTTCATATAAAGGGGTTATCACTCCTCGGCGCAGAACTCACCGTAGAACGTGGGTACATTAAAGCCACGCTGAAGAAACCAAACCCATGCGAAATTCCATTGAACTTTAAATCCGTGGGAACTACAATTCATTTGATGACAACCGCATCAATGATCGAGGGTGAAACAACAATTCTCAACTGTGCCCAAGAACCAGAAGTGGTGGCAACCGCGGAATTCCTTTCAAAGTCTGGTGTCAAAATAGAGGGGGCAGGGACTGATGTTATACAAATTAAAGGTGTTAAAAAATTGAAACCAGTTCCAGAGTTCGAAATCATACCGGACCGCATCGAAGCGGGTACCTACCTTGTGGCTGGCTTTATGACAGGCGGAAATGTAAGGGTATCGGGTTGCATACCCGAACACCTTGAACCTGTCATCTTGAAACTAAAAGAAGCAGGGGCAGTTATAAATAGAGGGAAAGACTTTTTAGAAGTAGAAAGGCGAAATAAAGATATCAAAAGTCTTCAAATTGAAACTCAACCCTTCCCGGGATTTCCCACCGATATGCAACCCCAGTTTATGAGCATGCTCACGATAGCAAAAGGTACCAGCATGATAAAGGAAAATATCTACCCCAATCGATTCGCCCATGCCTTTGAATTACAAAGACTTGGAGCCAACATAAAGGTGATTGAACCAATGGCCTTCGTTGAAGGTGTAAGTAAACTAACAGGAGCTGAAGTCACAGGAAATGACCTCAGAGGGGCTGCTGCACTTGCCCTTGCAGGTCTAATAGCTGAAGGGGAAACAACGGTTTTCGGGTTAGAACACTTAGAGAGAGGATACGAGGATTTCAGTGGGAAGCTTAGCACATTGGGAGCAAAAATAAAAGTAACTTAACAACTCACCTGAAAAATTAGTTAAAAGGCAAACCAAGTCATACCAGAAAGAGGGTAACATTTAGATGTCCTTAGAATAAACGCATTCAGTGTTTTAAAATTCTCACAATGGAAAAGATTTTCGAAAGAGTGGTCTCTGAGAAGATGGATGGTACTCGTCTTGATATATATCTTGTTGTCAGCGGTATTGGATTATCGCGTTCACAGGTATTAAAACTGATAAAAGAAGGTAAGGTTCTTGTCAACGACAAACCTCAAAAACCCAGTTACAAGGTAAAGGCAAATGACCACATTTTCGCAAAATTTACCGTTCAGGAAAAGTTGCCAGTGATTGCTGAAGACCTACCCATTCCAGTTATTTACGAAGACGAAGATATAATTGTTATAAATAAGCCAAAGGGGATGGTAGTCCATCCAGCAAGGGGGAATGTCACCGGCACCCTTGTCAATGCACTTGTAGCAAAATATAAAGAACTTCCTAAAATTGATGATAAAACCCGCCCAGGAATTGTTCATAGACTTGACAAAGACACCACAGGGCTTTTAGTAGTGGCAAAGAGTGAAAAAGCCCTAAGAAGCCTGGCAAGGCAAATGGAAGAAAAAACTGCAAAGAGAATCTATTGGGCTGTAGTCTGGGGTAGGATTGTAGGTCCAGAAGGGACTATAGATGCACCTATTGGAAGACACACCGTTGACAGGACAAGAATGGCGGTAACCTTTTTCAATTCAAGAAGTGCAATAACGCATTATAAAGTTTTAGAAAACTTCGGAAACTTAGCTACCCTACTCGAAATTTCCTTAGAGACGGGAAGAACCCATCAGATTAGGGTTCATATGGAATATATTGGCCATCCTGTTGTGGGAGACGAGGTATATTCTGGACGGGATGTAAGAAAAATCTTCCGTGTAGTGCCTTCGGAATTAAACCAGTATGTAGCAAAAGTTCTTGAAATTATGGACAGACAGGCTCTTCATGCTAAGAAGCTATCCTTCTATCACCCTGGAAAAGGTATGAACGTTGAGTTTGAGGTTGACATTCCCGAGGACTTCCGAAATCTTCTTGAATACTTAAGAAGTGTTAAGAGCGAATTGGAGACAGTTTTTAAAAAGTGATTTGAACAAAATGGAAACCTTTATCGACAGGTATATTAGGAGGTGAGTTATGAGAAATTTTAGGTACTTAATACCAATAGTTATAATCATGTCAATGTTCGCTTCTTCTTGCACCAGAATAGAAGAATTGAGAGACGAAGAAGCCATTGACGAACTCATCAATACCACCTACAGTGTAGACCTCGGTTTTGAAAGAGAGTACGAGGATGCCTCGTTAATACCCGATACCTTCAATATTTCCAATACGAAAGAACCCGCTCTAATTGTAGGATGGTGGAGAAAAATTCTCTCCGTAAGCTCAAATAAAGATATCACAATCGAAAGGGACACAGCATGGGTAACCATAAAACACCACATTTACGGACTCTTCAACATAGTTTACTATGAACCAGACAGCGATACCGTTTTTACCCGTAGTAAAAACTTCCACGACCTCGCTCGAAGAAAAGCTCTTTTCGTAAGAGAAGGTGATATAAACGACCCTCACCGTGGATGGGTCTTAAAGAAAGTCTCGCTGGGTGAAGTTACTTCACAAGACGTTCCGGATTCAGTTCTTATTAATGGGACCTACATACCGGTTCAGCAAAACCACATAGATTCCATTAAGATCACATACGTTGACACTCTAAACAACATGATTACAAAGGTCTTCACAAACTATTTAGACCTAATCGACCTCGAAGAAGTTCCGTTAGTTAAAAACGGCACTGAAATAAGATTCGACCTCTATGCAAATGTTTCTGAAAACTTCGCTTTCTTCTACAAACTCGCCACATGGGGTACACCAAGACGGATGAGAATGATTAGAGATCCTGAAAACCCAACGCACTTCTATACCATTTTGCATGTCCCCTCTAACGTTGTTAGGGGGAGTTTTGCCCTTAGCATAATTTCTCTCCCGTCTTTCAGACCTGACAATTATCCCTATGTGCACCACGGAGTTCTTTTGCGAGTGAGGGTTCGTTAAAATTTCACGAACAAATGGGCTGGAGGCTTAAATCCTCCAGCCCCATTATAATGCAAAAAGATTGGGCTGAGTAGTCAGGTTTCCGAGTACTTTTTATATTAACCCTTTTTCCTTGGCAAAAATTCCGTAATCTTTGTCTACGGTTGCAATATGATTGAAAAGCCAAGACCAAGTTAGTGAAAGAGCTTCTCTGAAAGCCTCAATATCACCTTCTTTCAACGAATTCACATATTCATAAACTTGCTTCCTAAAGGCCTCGTGAATTTTTCTGTGCGACTCTAACTTGGGAAACCCAATACTTTCCATAAATTTCTCTTCGGCATCGAAGTGAGTATCAACGTATGCCTTTAATTCTTTCGAGAGAATATCCATAGCGGTCTTTGTGTCACCCAGCTTTAATAGGTCTGATACTTTGTTTACCAACTCCACTAATTTTTTATGCTGGTTATCCATTTCTGGAACATAAGTTAGTAGTTCGTCTGTGAATTCAATCTTCATTTTACCCTCCTTTTGAATTAAAAGTTACTTTGTAATAATTTTAAAATTCAAATTGAGAAAAGTCAAGCGGGTGCTACTTCAATTCCAGTACATGCCAATTTTTTGTGCAGACTTACACATTGCGTTAAAATATTCAATAAGGAGGTTCTTATCAGTAAGTTAGTTGTAGTTACTGGAGCGTCCGGACACCTTGGAGCAAATATTGTAAGGAATTTGCTTAAAAAAGGATATAAAGTAAGGGCCATTGTTAAAACCGATACAAGGGCTGTTACAGGTCTTCCTTGCGAAGTCGTAAAAGCTGATATTATAAACAAAGAAGAACTTTTAGAAGCCTTCAAAAATGCCCACGCCATAATCCACTCTGCAGCCTATATCAGTATAACGAGTTTTGAAAAAGACACTATATGGAAAACAAATGTTGAAGGGACAAAGAACGTAATAGATGCTGCATTGTTAAGCAATGTTGAAAAACTCATATACATTGGTTCCATCCATGCCTTCAAAGACGCCAATAATACCGTTGACGAAACTTCCCCACTTTTAGATAAAAATGGATCAATCTACGATATCACTAAAGCCGAAGGCATAAGAGCAGTACAAGAGGCGAAAAAGTACGGTTTAAACGCAATTATAATATGCCCTACAGCCCTTATTGGACCCCACGATTACAAACCTTCTTTAATGGGAAGGTTCCTGATTTCTTTAGTCCAGCAACGAGTCCCAGCATTGGTTGACGGAGGTTTTGACTGGGTTGATTCAAGGGATGTAGCGGAGGCGGTTTCAAGAGCACTTACAAAAGGAAATGGAACTTACATTATTTCGGGGCAATATCTGAAAATCGCTGAGCTTTCCCAAATCTGGTGCAAAATAGTAGGTGTAAAATGCCCGAGCCTTGTTTTTCCTTTGAAATTAGCAAAAACGGGGGCTCAAATCGCTCTATTTTTAAGCAGGGTATTCAAATTTTCACCTCTATATACTCCTGAAGCACTTAAAGCCCTAACTTGGAAAAGTCCTATATCTCGAAAAAAAGCAGAGAAAGAACTGGACTATAAACCACGACCAATAGAGGAAACCCTAAATGACACATATAGATGGTTCAAAGAGCATGGATACCTTTAATTTCATCGTTCGGTGCTGGATTGTTTTTTCTGCTCTAATTTTTATAATTTTACTTAAGATAACCGCACCTTATGGTAGGCATGCGAGAAAGGGTTGGGGGCCTATAGTGTCCAACAGAATCGGCTGGATTCTAATGGAAATTCCATCACTTTTGATTCCCGCCTTCTACGTTTTCAAATACCAAGCTTATCTTATTCTGAGCCCCCAGATCATTTTTGTTAGCTTATGGATTTTTCATTACTTTTATAGAGCCATTCTTTTCCCCTTCAGGTTGAAATTAAGAAAGGATATTCCTCTTTCAATCATAGGAATGGGTATATTTTTCAATGTTGTTAACAGTCACCTCAATATGTTCTCTATCGCCTTTATTAAAAAATATAACCCGAGTTGGATAAGAGACCCGCGATTCCTCGTTGGCATAATCTTATTTATAATGGGCTTCTTCATCCACTACACTTCAGATTCAAAATTGATAAACTTGAGAGAAAATGGTAACTCAGTATATAAAATTCCAGAAGGAGGAATGTTCAATCTTGTTTCCTCCCCTAACTATCTTGGCGAAATCTTGGAATGGACAGGTTGGGCAATTGCTACGTGGAGTCTGGCGGGGCTCTCCTTCGCACTCTGGACTTTTGCAAACCTCGCTCCAAGAGCCTTAGCCAACCACCGCTGGTATAAAGCCAACTTTCCCCTCTACCCCAAAAACAGAAAAGCATTGATTCCATACCTGCTTTAAAAACAGAAATAAATCTAATTTCGTTGATAGTTCTTTAAAAATCCTTTATTCTAAAAGAAAAGGAAGGTGGCCTATGAAATTAGTAGATGAAATCTTCAGAATGTATGATATCAGAGGTATTTATGATAAGGAGTTGAATGAAGAGATTGCCTATCTTATTGGCAGAGCCTTTGGTACAATTATTAAAGAAAAGGGAGGATCAAAGGTAACAGTCGGAATGGATGCA
>CAZZKY010000075.1:0-10133 GCA_964654765.1 uncultured bacterium
ATATAAAGTCCATGTCTTCCCGTCACCGTCAAGGTCAAAGGTGGTCCAACCTGCACCTGAGAGACTGGTTATGAAATCAAACTCCTGACCATAAGTAGTGTATTTCGGGAAGATGTAAAGGTTAAAATCTGGAAACGTGTCGTTACTCCTAATTGAGTCGTTGGAAAGGCTTGTCCAGAACTTAGTATTAATAACTCCCTCTTTAATAGGTTCAAAGGAAAGAGTCAACTCTGTATAGCTTTTTCTCGAAACGGAAGGATATACATTATATGTATTTGCGCCAAACATCACAGTAGTCGGAACTTCACTTTCATCGAAATTTCCAAAATTGTAGACCCTATAAAGAAGCGTCTCCCTTTCAGCTACACAGTATGGACGAGTAGGAAATACCATCTCCCAAGCAGAAACGTCATGGATTTGCTCAAAATGGCCGATGGCCCGAATACGAAGGTCATAATTAGTTAAGTAATACCAACTCCAAGGAGTAGTGGTTTTTAATAGATACCCGGAACATGAGTCTATGGGAGAAGCAGCATCAAGAGTGGGCTGATTATAGTAATTCGCCCCAACACTTGAGGTTGGAAGATAAACAACAATGGTAAAGGTATCATAAAGAGGTAGATATATATCATTGGTTGGAACTTCGACCCAGACTACACCGCTGGCCTGAGATAGATTAAAAGTCTTTGTGTAAACTTCAATCATATCTTTATCGTACACCCACAAACTACAAGTTACATTTTGCGGATTGTAAACCAACAAAGCTACACTGGTCAAAATAAAGGTTGAATCCGCTGGGCTATAACCTGGCTTGAGACGACTAATGTCATATTCTACCCAGAAATACTTATAAGTATCAGTATCCCAATAGTAGATTGTGGTTCCATCGGTATCAATCTTTAAGGTGTCTCTGTCTGCCTTTTCTCCTCCCTTTAGCGCTGAAGCTGCCACAGAGATTGGCAGTGC
The DNA here is from genome assembly GCA_964654765.1 of uncultured bacterium. GTDB lineage: Bacteria > Hydrothermota > Hydrothermia > UBA1063 > UBA1063 > UBA1063. The sequence continues at coordinate 967 of CAZZKY010000075.1, forward strand.
TTCTGGATAAACCTCTGTAGTGTATAACTTTTTGAGCTGATGTGATTTTGCTTTTTCAACCATTACGCTCCTTTTAGAATTTCCCGGGGAAACCAACCTTTGGTTGTCAACCTTCACCTCACTCTGATTCTTGAAAACCCCTAAAACTAAGGATATCACTAACACTACACTCCACATAAACACCTCCTTCTGTTAGCTTATGATAGTATTCTATGACAACTTTTGAAAATTGTCAAGCCTTTAAGGGAGGAAAACTCAGCCAGTTTCAAAACTCTCAAAAAAATCAAGCCTCCTGAGGAGGATCGGGCTTATCTTGAAAATCCAGTAAAATAGTCTTAATCTATTGCTATGCAGGGACTTAAAACTATTGAAAACCCTTTAAAAGTTCTAACCATTGACCTCTTTAGTGGCGAGGTCACCTCAGAAATTGTTCCCAAAGAAGTGATTCAGAGATTCCTCGGGGGAAAAGGCCTTGCTTACTTTCTCCTCAACAGAATTCTTAAAGGGAAAATCCCCGATCCCTTCTCTCCGGAAAACCCAATCCTTTTTATGACGGGGCCACTCACGGGGACAGGTGCACCTCTATCAGGGAGATTCAACGCCGTTTCTCGATCTCCACTTACGGGACTTTTCGGATCTTCCAGTTGTGGTGGACCATTCGGAGTCGCCTTAAAAACCTGTGGATACATTGGTCTGGTAATAAAAGGGGCATCCAGCAAACCTGTTAAAGTAGTAATAGATGGCGAAGCGGTGAGCATTGAACCTGCTGAAGACCTCTGGGGGAAAACCACATCAGAAACGATAGAAGCCCTCGGAGCAAAACCCAAAGACGGCACCCTTGTAATCGGACCTGCAGGAGAGAATTTAGTCAAATTTGCCTGCATCAGGAGTGGTGAGAGATTCCTTGGAAGACTCGGATTTGGTGCAGTTCTTGGTTCAAAAAAGGTGAAAGCCATCTTTGTAAAACATCAAAACGTAAAAACATTACCGGGTAATCCCAAGAAGTTGGAAAAATTTAAAAGACTGGCACTTAAGAAAATAAAAGAGAATCACTTCACCCGGCTATACTCTCGCTTTGGCACAAATACCAATATTCTTTACAGCAAAGAGGCGAAAATACTGCCCGTGAAAAACTTTTCACAACTGGAGGCTCCAGATTTAGTATACAAAAATTCAGGCCCCTATATTGAGAAAAATTTTGAACTAAAACCAAATCCCTGCTCAGCCTGCTCCATCGCATGTGGGCACAAGATGAAACTTGACGAACGATGGGTCCATGTTCCGGAGTACGAAACTAACGCGCTCTTTGGGCCAAATCTATTGATCTTTGACGTTAGAAAAACCGCTGAAATAAACGAAATCTGCAATGAACTCGGCCTGGATACCATATCGACAGCGGTGACTATCGGGTACTTAATGGAAGCTGAAGAAAAAGGCATTATAAAATCTGGATTAAAGTTTGGGGATGCTGAAAAAGTGAAAGAGTTTGTTAAAGACATCGCCTTTAGAAAAACAGAACTGGCGAGCTTAGCAGGTGAAGGTACAAGGTTCCTCTCGGAAAAATTTGGTGGTAAAGAGTTTGCAATACAAGTTAAAGGGCTCGAACTGGCAGCTTATGATCCGCGAAATGCTGTAGGACATGGACTTTCTTACTCCGTCGCAAACCGCGGGGGATGCCATCTTTCCGCCCCGATATTCCCCGTTGAGGCCTATTTTGGATTTATGGACCCTAACAAACCACAGGGTAAAGCGGAAATAGTAATTTTTATGGAGAACCTATTTAACGTAATTAACTCCATACCCACCTGCGTATTTACAACTTTCGCCTACATGCTGGAAGATCCTATAATAAAACTGACCCCTCCAAAAGCAATTAAATTACTGATGGAAAACTTAACCAGTGTAACCAAGGAATTTCTTAACATTTCCATTTACAAAGGGCTATTTGAAGGGGCTTCAGGAATTGACCTAAGCAGCAAAGAGCTTTTGGAGGCGGGTGAGAGGATTCATCTCCTTGAAAGGTACCTCAACGTAAAAGCAGGTCTTACTCCTGATAAGGATACCTTGCCTGAAAGATTTCTAAAGGAATTAAAACCCGTACCCCTTGAAGAGATGCTCACAGAATACTACAGAAAAAGGGGATACGATCCAAAGGGTGCACCAAAGGAAGAAAGATTAAGGAGGCTTGACATTGAAGTATATTAAGAGGATCTATGTAAAAATAACTTTCTGGTTTCTTGGCCGAATTTTTACCTTCCTTCATAAAATTGACCCTGAGGTTGAAAAATACTGGCAAAAAATTGAGAATGCTCAAACCTTCGGATTTTTCATCGAACCTTCGGGCCCCTGCCTTTTGATTGAAAGAGTAAACAGAAAAATTAAAACTTCATCTAAATGCATTGAAAATGCAGACATTTTGTTCATTTTTAAAACCTTAAACAGCGCCTTTGAGGTATTTACAGCGCAGAAATCCACCATCCGATCTTACGCCGAAAACCGTATCCTCATTAAAGGAGACATCGGGGAGGTGATGTGGTTTATGAGAATCGTCGATAGGGTCGAATTTTACCTATTCCCGCGATTCATAGCTAAAAAGGTCATTAAGAAACCCCCGGAAATGAATTTTTTAACCCTTGCTTTAAGAAGGTTTTTATTAATTCTAAGGTTTGTATTAGGATGAGGAGGCAATTATGAAAATACCAGAATATTTTGAGTTCTACAGCCCTGTAAAAATTCTCTCAGGTGTAAATGCACTGGATAACCTTCCCGGGGAAATAAAATTCCTAAAAACCTCAAAACCTTTACTCATCACCGACAAGGGTGTTATAAAGGCAGGCATCTTCAAACATGTCGAAGAAGTGCTCAGGGAACACAACATTGACTTTATTGTCTTTGATAATGTACCTCCCGACTCCGACCTCAATGTAGTAAAACAAATCGCTAAGATTTACACTGAAAATAATAGGGACATAATCGTAGCCGTTGGAGGTGGTTCTGTAATTGACACTGCCAAAGGCGTAAATATCCTTGTATCTTTACAGATTGAAGACCTGAAAGAGGTAATGAGCGCAAACGTTATAAGAGAACCGTTAAGGCCCCTTATAGTTATTCCCACTACCGCGGGAACAGGTTCTGAAGCAACTTGTGTCGCGGTCATTAAAGACAGGGAAAGGGACATAAAAATGCTCTTTGTCTCCCAGCACCTCATACCCAACGTAGCAATCCTCGATGTAAAAATGACTGCAACCCTTCCCCCTTTCTTAACTGCAGCTACTGCAATGGACGCCCTAACCCACAGCATTGAAGCGTACATTTCACTCCAGAAGAACCCAGTTTCGGATGTATTTGCATGGCTTTCAATTAAAATAATATCTGAAAACCTTTTAAAAGTCTTGGATAACCCGAAAGATTCAAAGGGCAGACTCGCCCTTGCCAACGCCTCCCTTTTCGCAGGTATTGCCTTCTCAAATTCTATGGTAGGTCTTGTCCATTCCCTCGGCCACTCTGCCGGTGCTGTCTGGAACATTCATCACGGAGTAACTATGAACATATTCTTACCATGGGTACTTGAATACAACTTCGATAAGATATCAGACGAACTTGCTGAACTCCTATTACCTTTCGCTGGTGAAGAGGAATATCTTTCCACACCTAAATTGGAAAGAGGTCAGAAGTTCATACAGAAAATCAGAGAATTACAAAGAGTACTTGAGGAAAAAACGGGATTACCATCCCGGTTGGGGGCAGCAGGGGCAAGAAGAGAAGACTTCCAGAGAGTTGTAGAACTCACATTGAGCGATGGTTCCCTCTCTTTCAACGTAAAAGATGCAGGAGAAAAAGAAATTTTAGAAATCCTGGAAAAGTCTTATTAATGGAAGAAACACTTAGCTTTCCAAAACCCAACATTGTGATCTCAAAATGTATAAATTTGGCCCCCGTAAGGTATAATGGGGGTATAATAAGGGATGAATTTGCTGAAAAACTTGGAAAATATGTTAACTACATTCCCGTATGCCCCGAATTGGAAATAGGCCTCGGTGTTCCCAGACCACCAATAAACCTCATCAAAACCAAAGAATTGGGAATCAGAGTAGTTGACCTCCAGATGAATCGTGATTATACGGAGATTATGGAACAATTTTGCCGAAATTTTTTAGCAGGCTTGAAAGAAATTGATGGATTTCTTCTGAAATCAAAATCGCCCAGTTGCGGGGTAAGGAGCACAAAACTTCACAACTTTGATGGCAGGGGAATTGTGGGTAAAACCAGTGGAATATTCGCAAAATCAGCGGAGGAGTATTTCCCTGACCTCCCCATAGAGGATGAGGGACGTTTGATAGACCGCGATATTAGAAGAAATTTTCTGATTCGTATTTTTGCACTGGCAGATTTAAGAGAAAATTTTCTAAAAAAAGAGGAGATTTCTGCTCTTCTTGAATTCCACTCAAGGTACAAATATCTCCTGATGACCTATAGTCAGCAAAAGCTTAAAGAGATGGGGAAAATTCTGGCAAACTGGAAGGAGTATGGCCTTTCCGAAGTAAAGAAATCCTATGAAAACCTCTTTAAAAAAGCCTTCACAAAAGCCCCTTCAAAAAAAGCACACTACAACACAATACTCCACATTATGGGGCATTACTCTGGCAAACTGAGTAAGGGCGAAAAAGCCTTCCTCACAAGGCTTTTGAATAAGTTTCTTATGGAAAAAACAACGCTATCCACAATTCTTGAAATATTGAGGGAACTTACAATCAGATTCGACGACCAATACTTGAAAAGGCAGGTTTATTTAAATCCCTATCCAGAAGAACTGGAACCCTGACCACTACTTGAGTTGTGGAATTGAAAAGACCCTTATCCATACATCGGATTTCATATTATCGAAAATTTCATAAGCCTTTTTGTAACTTAAAAGTGCCTCTTCTTTGAATCCACTATACTTTAAAGCCTCTGCATATAAAGCATAAGCCCTGGCCAAGTAAAAGGTATTACCCACTTTCTTCAATATAGCTATAGCCTTTTCGAAGTATTCACGAGACTTTTCTACTGCTTCCATTCTGGCGGTGACTCTACCAGCCAAGACCATAGCGTCTGCTAATCTTGGCTGCAATCCAAGGGCTGTACACTTTTCAATAATCATATTGACCTTTTTCAAACCAACCAGCTTACCTTGTAAGAAATCCAGTTCTAAGGAGAGAATCTGATAATCAATTTGAATAACGTCATTTTTTAGTTTCCTAACCACTCTCTCAACTTTTTCATGTATTTCGGACGCCTTAATAAGGTCACCAACATCTAAGTAAACACGGAGAAGTGAAAGTTCAGCAGAAGCGAGATTATAAAGGTAATTATTTTCCTCCGCTAACTTAGCGCAGCTTTGGAAATACCTCTCCGCTTCCTTTAAATCCCCTGAATAGTAATAATAGGCTCCTATAGACAAAAGGGCTTTAGTCTCAAAATCCTTTAGATTAAGTTTTCTTGAAAGCCTTAACGCAGTTTGTAGCTTAGGTAAAACACTTCTGAACTTCCCGTAATCCAATAACAAATTGGCAAGGTTTAATGAGACACTCAAAATTAAGCGCTCCACCTTTATCTCTCGTGCAATTTTCAATGATTTAGTAAAATATTCTTTGGCAGAGCGATAATTGCCCATAGACTTATATATGGTCCCCAAGGAGCTTAGGACAATACACTCCGATAACCTATCATCAATTAGGTAAAAAACCCTTGAACTTCTTTCAAGGTAATCTATTGCCTCAAAAGTTTTGCCGAGGTGTGCAAAAAGAACAAGCCCAATATTATGGGATGCAACGGCCTCTGTCCGGAGGTCGAAAAGTTTTTGGGCTAACTTAAGACAATCACGGAGTATTTCAATTCCTTTCTCAACTTCTCCTTTTTCAACATGCAAAAGTCCTAACTCGTTGTAGATTTTCATCTCCAGTTTCTTATCATTGAGTTTTTTAGACATCTCAAGGGCCTTCTGCAAAAGAGGTAAAGCTTCATCCAACTCCCCACAATCTGAAAGTAAAGAGGAAATATGGTATAGGGCTTTCATTTCAAGATCTTCTGAGCCTAAACTCTTTGCCATCTCCAATACTCTTGAAAAGTAAGAACGACTTAATTTGTATTTTGACTGTTCTTTGAGAATAAGGCCGATATGTAAATTGCATTCCATCACACCTTTGAAATTTCTCAATTCCTCGAACTGGCTACTTGCTCGCTCAAGCCTTTCAATCGCCTCATTGTAGCGCGCCAAATTTAAAAGAACTATACCCATTTGCTTGTTCGCTTCAGCCTCTATTTCAACATTAGCAACGTTTAAGGCAATATTTAATGCCTCCTCCGCATCAATCAACGCCGCTTTTCTATCTCCTATTTCCAAGTAAAGTTTTGAACGCCTGAGCAGAATCTCGGCTTTCGTCTTTTCATAATCTCCAATCCGCTTGTATCTTTGCAAGCAACCAAGAGCCCAGGAATAATAGGTAATTGCTTCCTTCGTTGCGTAATATTCCTCGGCTCTTTCAGCGGCTCTTAATAAAAACTCGAAACCATTTTCAAAATCACCCGCCTTATAGTAATGCTGGGCAATCTCCTCAACCGAATCAGGTGCAACTCTTCTCATAAAATCCGCAATTCTATCATGTATTAGAGCTAAGCGCTTATCGCTTAATTTTTTGTAGAGACATTCAATAAAAACGCCCTCGGGTATGTAATATGAACCTGTAAGGTCTCTCGCGATTAGGCCCATATTTTCTAAGCTTTCAATTACGGGTATGATTTCCTCAAATCTCAGGCCTGTCAAATCCGTAAGTAGATCAGAATCAATAGGCTTTCCATAGACTGCCATGTATTCAAGAACACCAATCTCCTTTGCTTGAAGAGTAGAAACTTTCATTTCTGTCAAGGCTATTAACGAGGACGGAATGTCAAAGTCAAAATCTTTCTTAAATTCCCAAACCTCGCCATTCCAATAAACACCTCCTGAATTTACCATAGCCTCTATTATTTCATAAGCTATGTAAGGGTTTCCACCGCTTTTACTAAAAAGAAAATCGATGAAAAAGTCAGGAGCCACCTGCCCAAAGACCATGGTACACAGATGTCGGATTTCATCCTTACCAAGGGGCATAAGGCGCAATTCCATTAAACCTTTCCTCAAAAAGTTGAAAAACTTTTTAATCCTATCTTGCCGGGTTTCCTCCACTCGTGATGCAAAAATAACTACCAAACCTTTTATGTCTTCCGATCGGAAGACATAGCTGAACAGTTCCAGCGAGTAATCATCAATGTAATGGGCATCATCAATAAAGACTATAAGAGGCAGAAACTTCTCCGTATAAAGCTTCAGAAATTCTCTTACGGCCTCAAACAGCTTAAATTTATCTACATAAAAAAGTTCTCCCAGCTCACCTGTTTCTGGAGGACTCAGCTTGTAAATTTCACTTAGTAAAATAGGAGGAAGTTCCTTCAGAAGTTCCCTATTTTTCTGGATTATGTATTTAATTAGCTGTCTGACAGGATAAAAAACAATTGAACTGGTTGAAGTAGACAAAACATTCTGGAATTTATCATATGACTTCAGCTTGGGATAATCCAAAACCTCTTTTATTAACCTCGTTTTCCCCACCCCTATTTCCCCTATGATATGAATCACCCTGGGATGTGATGCATTGCCCTCGATAAAATCTATTATTTTCTCAATCTCATCAATTCGGCCTACAATGTCATAAGTTGGAATTACTACGCGACCAACACTTTGCAGCACACCTATTCTATCCCTTCCGTTTCTTTTGGCAAAGTATAGGCTCTTATCCACAAGTTCAAATAGTTCATCCCAATTATCAGCATGCTTTGGAAAAGACGCTATTCCAGCACTGGCTGTGATTTTCAACTTTGCAAACTCTTGCTTCTTACAGTTCTCCAGAATTCTCTCCACCACCTTTAAACCATCCGAATATCCTAAGTTATCAAGTATCGCGATAAATTCGTCCCCGCCATAACGAATAAGCAAATCACCCGCCCTTAAGCAGCTTGTGAGAAAGTTGGCAAACTCCTTCAATACCTGATCACCTACTGCATGCCCATACAAATCGTTAATTCTCTTAAAATAGTCTATGTCAAACATCACAACTTCCAGCAATTTACCTTCTTCTCGGGCATTCTGGAGTATTTCTCCAATTTTTTCTATGAGAAAAGCCCTGTTATAGACACCTGTGAGTGGGTCAATGTAAATACGCTTTGAGGGCATCACCAAATATCCCCACTTGGCATCATAATTATAATGCAAAATTAAAAAAATAAAACCGGCTTTAGGTATTAAAGGCTATAGATAGTAGATAATTCTCAAAACAACACGTAAATTTGAACTTCGCAACTCATCTTGTATAATTTGGCAAAAAGGGGGATAAGGATGGTTGCCTTATTAATCTTAATGGTAGCTTTGGACCCTGTAATTCAGAGGGGTGACTCTTTATTTGCTGCCCTCAAATATGAAGAAGCCCTGAAAGAATATCAGAAAGCCTATGAGAAAGACAATAATAATTACGAAATCCTGTGGAGACTGTCAATGACTTATCTAAATATCGGTGAAGGGCTGGATGACCATAAAGAAAGAACGACTTATTTCGACAAAGCCCTCGATTTTGCTAATAAAGCAACCGAAGTAAACCCAGAAGGCGATTGGGGATGGACCTATGTGGCAGCCGTAAATGGCAGAATTGCACTCTCTAAAGGTGGTAAGGAAAAGGTTAAATACGCAATGATAATAAAGGAAGCAGTAAACAAAGCACTTAAGTTAAACCCGAATAACGACCTTGCTAACTTCATTTGGGGTTCTTACAATTTTGAAGCTGCAACCTTAAACCCCGTTTTAAGAAGCTTTGCAAAAACCCTTTTCGGTGAGGTGCCTCAAGGCACAATTGAAGATGCGGAAAAGTATATTAAAAAGGCCATTGAACTAAACCCAGGTAGAATTCAATATCATTACGAGCTCGCCAGAATTTATGAATATCAAAAGAAAACGGAGCAGGCAAAAACAGTTCTTAGTAAAGCTGTTAGATTGAAGCCACAAACAAGAGAAGACATAAAATACCGCGAGCTGGCACGAAAAATGCTCGAAAAACTTGAAAAAAAGTAGCTACACTCAGTTAAATTTTAAAATTTTTACC
>CAZZKY010000076.1:0-1803 GCA_964654765.1 uncultured bacterium
GTCTCCTTCTCCCATGGCTTCCCTTTTGAGTATTTTGGAAAAGGTGACTCTTAAAATCCAGAATAAAAAACCTGAAATAACCGTTGTCAAAAAAACATTTAAAAAAGGGATATCCTTTAGGAGTAGGGTAGATACAAGTCCGACGCCAATCCATGGGATTGTGAGGCTATCAAAGATGACTTTTTCCTTTAAATCAATGAAGGAATTGGCAGCGAGGAGCGCAGTAAGAATCATAAACTTGATGGCTGTAAAAATATTGTAATTGAATTTGAGGTAGATAAGCAAGAAGGCAATGCCTGTAAGGCCTTCTACCAAAGGATAAATGGGTGAAATTTTTGCACCACAGTACCTGCATTTCCCTCTCAACATAATGAAAGAAATTAACGGGATGTTATCGTAGAATTTTATCTTGCCCCTACAGGAGGGGCAGTGAGAAGGTGGCTTAATAATTGAGATTCCCTTAGGTAATCTATAAATAATTACGTTGAGAAAACTGCCAATAGCAAGTCCTACAAGGAAGAAAAAAACTCCAAACAAAATCATGTAAAAATTTTACACGCTTGCCCTTGTTTATCAAAAAAAGCTTGTTCTTGACAGTAACCACTTTTTGAATTAAATTTATATAGTTTATGAAGTGAGTCTTTGGGAGGTGAGGAAAATGGATGTTGGGAAAGTTGTTTCCGTGCTGTTAAAGTACAGGCTCGTTGACGAAGCAACCGCAATGAAGATCAGGGAAGAGGTAAAAAGAACCAATAAGTCCCCTTATAAAGTGATTCAGGAAATGGGACTTATGACAGAGGAGCAACTTTTGAAGATTTTGGCCAGAGAATTTAAGGTACAGATTGCTGAGCTTGGAAATGAACCTATTGACCCCACACTAACACAATTGATTCCGAGGGATTTTTGCGAGAAGAATGAAGTGTTCCCCTTAAGAAGAAAGGGTAGAGTTTTGTTTGTTGCAATGGCCGATCCCACAAAATGGGAGGTTCTTGATAATTTGAGATTTTTGACCAATTTCAGCATCGAACCTCTGCTTATGAGCCCTGAAAAGATTCAGAATCTGATAGTTAAAGCCTATGGAGAGAAATCCGAGGTATCGGAAATTGTTAAAGAACTGCATGAAGAATCTCAAGTTGATGAGCTTGAATTAGTTGAAGAAAAGGAGGAAGAGGAACTTGCCGATGCTACTGCAGCTGCAAAGGATTCAACGGTCCAGCTCTATGTGAAGACTCTATTAAGAGAAGCTATAGAGAGAAAAGCCAGTGATATTCACATTGAACCTTTTGAGAAAAAATTGAGAATAAGATTAAGAATTGATGGAACTTTGAGAGAGATTGATCCACCACCATTTAAGTATGCCCGGGGCATTGTTTCAGTTATAAAGATTATGTCCAATCTAAAAATTGAGGAGAGAAGATTACCACAGGACGGCCATCTTAAAATTAAAGATAAGCAGGGTAGGATTATTGATTTCCGTGTTTCTACGCTTCCGGTTAAGCATGGTGAGAAGGTCGTATTGAGAATTCTGGATAAAAGTAGTCTTACTCTGGACCTTAAGAAACTTGGGTTTGAGCCCGATTCATTGAGAAAATTTGAGTATGCTATCACAAGACCTTATGGGATGATTCTCGTAACGGGACCAACAGGAAGTGGTAAGACCACAACACTATATTCAGCACTATCTATATTGAATAGGCCAGAGGTGAACATTATGACCGCGGAGGATCCTGTGGAGTTCGAGTTTGAAGGAATAAACCAGGTCCAGGTGAGGGAAGAAATAGGTTTGACTTTTGCTGCTGCCCT
>CAZZKY010000077.1:0-1975 GCA_964654765.1 uncultured bacterium
CGTTCGCCGAAGATTTTTCTGCACGACATATTGCGGTTGAAAACGAGTCAGATCTTGAAAAGCTTCGAGGATCGAAGTACATTCCAAGCTACGTTGGAGATATTTACAAGGATATAGAACAAAAGCTAAAAGCTGGAAAAGTAGTCCTTTTCTCAGGAACACCGTGTCAGGTGGCTGCAGTTGAAAAAATGATCAAGTGTCGCGAGAGGCTCCTCACCATTGATCTTATTTGCCACGGTGTAAATTCTCTATCGGTATTTAGGTCATATATTAGTTATATCTCACAAGGCAGATTATTAAATGAATTTCACTTCAGAAGTAAACACGAAGGGTGGGGTAACAAGGGATGGATTAAAGCTGTTTTCGATGATGGATCGGTGTATATTAATCGTGGAAGGATAGATAATGACCCCTTTATGTACGGATTCTTACATAATTTCTATCTCAAGGGTTCATGCTACAATTGTCCTTTCGCCAAAGTTCCAAGAGCTGGAGACATAACACTTGGTGATTTCTGGGGTATACCAGAGAATCTCAAAGATGAAAGAGGTGTTTCAATAGTCCTTTTGAACAACGAAAAAGGCGAAGCCTTTTTCAGAAGAGTTGAGAGCGTTGAAACCGTGGATTTCACAAACGACAAGGAGATTCTTGACAGGCTGAAGGTTCACCAACCAAGGTTATTTACGGGAGTATATCCTGTTCCTCCAGAAAGAAACTTCATCATACGAGAAATTGAAGAAAAGGGTTTTGCTTGGGTTGCTAAAAAGAGATTGAGAGAAAAGTTGTCAAGAAAAATCCTAAGAAAGCTCTGGTCATTAGTCCCCAAAAGAGTGAGAAACAAGCTAAAACCTTTCTTGAAGAAGCTCTTAAAATTATGAAGATAGCACACTGAGAAAAGATCAAAAGGAGAGCGGGCTAATTGCGTCAGTATAAAAGACTCGTTGTGAACACCTTTTGGTTCGCACTCGGAAACGTCGGCTCGAAAAGTATCGCTTTCCTGATGCTTCCTATATTTACAAGGTATCTTCTTCCATCTGACTATGGGAAGATCGAACTACTCAACACAACTGTCTCACTGTTGACGCCTATAATAACGTTGCAGCTGGTTGAAGCAGTGTTCAGATATGCCGTGGAAGTCAGGAAAGAAAAGGAAAAGGCATCTGAAGTCATCTCGAGCGCGTTGCTTTTCATGATCACTTTCTTCATGTTCCTGGCCATATTCTCTCCCTTGATTGGAAGATTTGAGATTATAAGAGAATATGGGAGCTACTTCTATAAGATCTTCCTAACATCAGTTGTCTTTGGAGTATTGAAGCAGTTTACACGCGGTATTGATAAGGTTAAAATCTACGTCGCGAGCGATATTCTCTATTCTTTAATATTCGCAGTCAGCAGTTCCGTTTTCCTAGTTGTGCTGAAGCTTGGGATCAAAGGATATCTTGTTTCCGATGTCATCAGCCGGATTTCGTGCATTGCATTTTTGGTTTGCGCCGCAAAGCTTTATGAGTACGTCAAAATCACGTTCAATAGAACGCTCCTTCGAGAGATGCTCAGCTACTCCGTGCCGCTCATACCAAACGGCATCATGTGGTGGATCGTAACAGCAGCCGACAGGTACGTTCTCACCCACTATCTTGGATATGAAGCCACAGGGATATACTCTGTTGCCGCGAGGTTCCCTTCTCTTATAACCGTACTGTACAGTGTTTTCTTTCAAGCCTGGCAGCTTTCGGCAATGGAAGAGTTTGGCAAACCTGACTTCAATGGATTCTTTCGCAACGTTTTTGCTGTGCTTTCGATCTTTCTGTTTTTCGGTTCATCACTCTTGGTCCTTCTGATAAAACCGTTCATCTCCGTGTATGTAGGTGGAATGTATGCAGAGAGTTGGAGATATACTGTCTTTCTCATTCTCGGAGCAGTATTCCACATCTTTTCGAGCTTTTACGGTGTGATTTACACATCTTCTAAGAAAACT
>CAZZKY010000078.1:0-6813 GCA_964654765.1 uncultured bacterium
TGCCGATTAGGGAAATAGATTGGCCAATGAAGTAGAGGCGGAAATTGTAGTATTTGAGGGACCTGAAGGTAGCTGAAATTCGTGAGAGTAGCTTTCTTCGCATTGTGTAATATAATAAATCCATTTGTTCGGATTTCGAACGTATCTCGAAAAAAATTTGATTGTTCGCATTGTGAACTATATAAATATTACAGGAGGGATTATGAAGGATTTGGCACAGTATTTTCAGGATATCGCTCAAAGAGCAGGAGTAGAATATGCCGATATAAGAATCGGCCACTATCGTATTCGCGAACTGTTTTTCCAGGACCTCAGTCCGAAAGCAATTGTTGATGAGGAAAGACTGGGCTTCGGCATAAGGGTGCTTTACGATAGTGCGTGGGGTTTTGCTTCTTCTACGGGGGTAACGAAGGAGGAGATCGAGATAGTACTGAAAAGAGCCATTGAGATTGCTAAAGCATCAAGTATGGTTAGGGGAGAATATAGGGTCAAGCTTGCCCCAGAGCCCGTTCACGTAGATAAATACATTACCCCTATCGAAATTGACCCCTTCTCGGTGCCTTTGGAGGAACAAATAGACCTGCTTTATAGGATTAACGAGACTATGCTGAAAGTGAAGGGGATCGTTAAGACCTTCTCTCATATGGAGTTCCGCAGAAGGGATCAGGTATTTGCCTCCACTGAGGGTTCACTGATTGAGACCACGATATTTACATCCAATGCTGGATACACTGCCTTTGCAGTAGGTAATAATGATTCGCAATCCCGTAGTTTTCAAGATTATCCTCTGAACAAGGGATATGAACATATAAAAAGCCTTGGCCTTTTAGAAAACGCTGAAAAGATTGCCAATGAAGCAGTTATGAAACTATATGCCGATGAACCTGACGAGGAGATAATGGACCTTGTTTTAGATCCAGCCCATCTTTCATTAACTATTCATGAGTCAGTTGGACATCCTACGGAATTGGACAGAGTGCTTGGTTATGAGGCCAACTATGCTGGTAGGAGTTTCGCAACGCCTGAGAAACTTGGAAATTTCAGGTACGGTTCTCCCCTTGTGAATTTTGTCGCGGACAATACACTCCCCGGTGGGCTTGCCACAACGGGGTATGATGACGAAGGTGTGGAGTGCCAGAAATGGTATGTAATCAAGGAGGGTATTCTTGTGGACTATAGCTCAACTCGGGAAGTTGCAGCGATTCTCGGCTTTCCAAGATCAAGGGGCTCAGCAAGGGCGGATAGTTTTGCATCATTCCCTATTAACCGAATACCCAACCTATGCCTTATGCCAGGAAAAGACCCTGTCACTCCGGAAGATTTAATTGCAGGAGTCAAAAAGGGAGTTTATATTGAAGGAAGAGGCAGCTTCTCCATAGACCAGATGAGGTTGAACTTCCAGTTTGGAGGAGATATGTTTTACGAGATTAAAGATGGCAAGAAGGGCAGGGTACTCAAAAATGTTATATATCAATCTATTACGCCTCAGTTCTGGAATTCGATGGATGGTGTTACCGATGAAAGATTCTGGGAACCGAGGGGGTTTTTAACCTGCGGTAAAGGTGAGCCAACCCAGAGTGCCCAGATGACCAACGGAGCACCTTATGCGAGGTTTAGAAATGTAAAAGTTGGGAGGGGTAGAAGATGATGGAAAAGTTCAAAAGTGTAGCCAAAAAGATCATTGAAAATTCAAAGGCAGACCATACAGAGGTCTTTTTCTACAGGGTGAAAGAAGATAATACCCGTTTTGGAGAATCGAGAATTACCCAGAATATGGCGAAGGACCTTACATATTTGACCCTAAAGCTCCACCTCGGTAAGAAGACAGGAGCGGTTCAGGTAACCCTATCAGAGGATCTCAAGATTGATGAACTCCTCTCAAGGGCAATGGATATTGCAAAAAGTAGTGTGGAAGACCCAGAATACCTTCCTCCTGTTGAGAAACAGGATATACCAATCGTTTCACGCGCATTCAAAGAAACTGAAGAACTTTCACCCGAGAAGAAGGCTGAAGTTTTAAAGGAAATTTTTGAGGATGCGAAAAGGAATAACCTTAAAGTTGCAGGACTATTCACCAACGGCCTTTATCAGTATGGTGTTTTCAATTCCAACGGACTCGAGGCTTATTATGAGACAACTATGGCCAGTTTTTCAAATACGGTTCAAACAGAAACTTCCTCGGGTTACGCAAGAGATCAACATGAGGATGTAAGAAATCTGACTCCTCAGGAAATTTACAATGTTGCGAAAGAGAAGGCTATAATGGGCCAAAATCCAAGGGACTTAGAGCCCGGACAATACGATGTGGTGCTTGAGCCCCTTGCCGTTGCCGATTTCCTCGTATTTATGTTGTGGACGATGGATGCGAGAGGAGCTGACGAGGGTATCACCTATTTCACCGGTAAGCTCGGTCAGAAAATCTTTGATGAGAGGGTTAATATGTACTCAGATCCGATGTCACCTCTTAACCCATCGATCCCCTTTGACGGAGAGGGTCTTTTGCTCAAAAGAGTTGACTGGATAAGGAATGGAGTTCTGGAGAATCTTTATTACGACCGCTATTGGGCTATGAAGCAAAACAAGAAACCTACGGGTAGACCCTTTGCGATGATTTTTGAAGATGGCCAAAAATCTGTAAACGAACTCGTTAAACAGGTAGAGAAGGGTCTTCTCGTTACAAGATTCTGGTATATCAGATATGTTGACAGAAAAAGCATTACTATCACTGGAATGACGAGGGATGGACTCTTCTATATTGAAAACGGCGAAATCAAATATCCTGTTAAGAATCTCAGATTTAATGAGTCTCCTGCCCGAGTTTTGTCAAATCTCATAGACATTGGAAAGGGTAGGCGTGTTGTTGGTGAAGAGGCAAGCTTCGCAATGTATATGCCATCGCTTCTGGTGAAAGGCTTTAATTTCACCTCAAAGACAGAGTTTTAAAGACAACTAAAGCGGAAGTGCATATTATTCGAAGTTAATTATAGTTTTTCTATTTAGTTTTGGAGAAGCTTACGAAGTTCTTCCTTTGAGCGGGAGAAGGTTACTTCATTAAGTAGAAGATAGAGATTTTCTCTGTCAGCAATCTTCTTAACAGTGATCTTTACAGCCTCTATTTTATCATCGTCGCTGTAGAAACTTCTCATAATACGGACTATCTGGTCTGTGGAAAAGTAATTGTTAATTGCTGCTACTTCTAAAATTGCCAGCTTGTTTTGCGTATTCCATTCACGCTGGACTTGTTCCAAAAGCTTTTGAAAACTCTCTTCGGTCATTGGCTTAGGCTGTGTATATTGTTCTTCAAGTTCAAGAGAGTACAGGTAAAGAACATTTACGAGGTCTTCAATCTCGAATATTAAAGCAGTTGCATTTCGTCGACTGTGTTCACCGGGTAACCTGGAAATGTAGTCTTTTTGCAGGATTCTCAAGTCTTCTTTAATCAGTTTTGTTATTAATTCTGGATCTTCAGGTAGACTTTTAAGTGTCTTTCCCCTGTCTGAAAACACCCTCACAGGGACTTCGCCCTTAATTGTTTTAACGATAACAGTATCAATTCCTGTTTGTACTGTTAAAAGGAAAAGTAAGATTTTAAGCATAATTCCTCCTTCTCTTCAATCGGCCCAAGGTAGGCCCTCCAATTTATCCTCGAAAGATTCGAGGCTTGCCCATCCAAGGATGCCCGATTCAGATTTAATTAGATACTGGTGTTTAAATGTATTTGAATCACTCGGATCACAAAGGATTATGAGAATCTTGCTTTTTTCCTTTAAATTTGCGACGACCTCTTTGTTTTCTCTTGTTTGGTATATCGGAAAGGATTTCGCTACTGTTGCTTCTATGCCTACATAGTAAAATTCCTGGGGGACTTTTTCCAGTTGTTCAGTTTTTGGGTTTAGGACGAATTTTTCTCGCTTTTTCCAGAATCCCATCCAATCGTCCACATATACAATCCCATTGCGCATGAAATATGGCCACCGAGTAAGCTTTCCCAAAACCTTAATTTCGTTTCCTTTGTATCTCAAAATCAGGTATTCATCGTCATCGCTTGGCCCCGGCGTATGGATCGCTACTTCGAGAAATTTGTCGTTTTCGTTGACATCCACCAAAATAAATCCATCCACAGAGTCGCTTAGTTTATTCGAATACTCAATGGACCCAATGTTTATCGAAAAATTTCCTTCCTGATCTGCATAAACCAGTCTAATGTTTTCTTCAATCCCGTCGCCATTAAGGTCCCTTCTGGCGACTTTTCTCAAAAAATCCTGGCTTAGCTGAGAGACTAAAAAGATTAATAAAACTAATTTCATGGATACCTCCCAGCAAAATTTTAACATATTAAGAGGGGACAGCAAAGCCTAATTTGAATGCGTTTGAAGGGCGTCAGTCTCTACAGATTTACTTTTCTTGCAACGGTCAAGTAACCGGTATGGGATATCATTATTTCTTTGGGCCTTGTCCCTACCTCCCTCACGAGAATTTCCCGCTCTAAGATTTCTACGGTTTTTATAAGGGCGAAGTTCTGTTTTGAAAGCTCAAAAACCGTTTTCTGAACCTGTTCGAGGTTTGGTGAAAGGGAAGCCCAAAATCCACCACCTTTTAAAGATTCCTTTGCCCATTTTACAATTTCCCAGGGTTCGGGTACATCTACGAAAACGATATCTAATTCATTGATTCCAAAACCCTCTTTTGCAACATCCCTTAAAATAAAGACTACTCTGTCAGAAAGGCCATATCTTTCGATGTTTTCCTTTGCAAGTTTGTGAAAGTCTTCTCTCCTTTCAAAAGAGTATACTTTGCCTCTGTCCCCTACGATACTGGCGAGAACAAGTGTCAGACCCCCAGAGCCAGAACCTACCTCTGCTACAATTGAACCCTCTTTCAAACCCGTTTCGAGGATTAAATAGCCGATGTCCTTGGGATACATAATAGTGGTCTTTCTTTTTATGTTTAGAAGAAGGTCAGAGGTAGAGGGTTTCAAGACCAGAAACTTATGGCCAATATGAGATTCTATAACATCGCCATAATCAAGTTCCTCTTTTAAAAGAATTTCTCCAAGGTGAGAGGAAAATTTTTGCCCCGGTTTATATTGGACAAGATAGTGGGCCTTACGCCCACCGTACAGAATTAGAAAGTCCCCTTCTTTTATCATTAAAGCTGAGCTTTTTCAAGGAGGCCAAGGATTTCAAGGAGTGCCCTTGCTGAATCTCTTCCCTTGTTACCTTTCTTTCCTCCCGCTCTCTCAATGGCATCGTCCATGGTGTCGGCGGTGATAATTCCGAAGACAACGGGAATCCCGTAATCAAGGGTTAATCTTCCAATGCCCCTTGTTACCTCTCCTGCTACATATTCGAAATGAGGCGTATCGCCTCTGATAATTGCACCGAGGGCAATTACTCCGTGGTATTTCTTCTTTTCCAGCAATCTCTTAACTACGACAGGAATTTCAAAGGATCCAGGTACCTTGTAAATGTCGATGTCGCCCTGTTCCACTCCATTTTGCAATAATTCTTCTACAGCCTCTTTTACAAGCCTTTCGGTTACAAATTCGTTGAATCTTGATACCACTATGGCCACTTTTTTGCCCTTTCCAGAAATTTCGCCAATGTATTCCATTTTTACTCTCCTGTTATTTCAAAATCCTCTTCATCGAAGAGGTGCCCCAATTTTTCTTTCTTTACCCTTAAGTAGCGTAAATTCTCTGGCCTTGGCTTTGTAACAATCGGGACTCTTTCGACAACCTTTAAGCCAAAGCCCTCCAGTCCAACAATTTTTTTGGGGTTGTTAGTCATAAGTCTTATATTTTTCAAACCCAAATCTACAAGTATCTGGGCACCTATTCCATAGTCTCTAAGATCTGCTGGGAGTCCCAATCTTTCGTTAGCTTCAACGGTATCATATCCTTGGTCTTGAAGATGGTACGCTTTCAATTTATTTTCAAGACCTATTCCTCTGCCTTCCTGCCTCATATAGAGTAAGACACCAGTCCCTTCATTGTTTATCATCTCCATAGCCTTATGTAGCTGGTCTCCGCAATCGCATCTATAAGAGCCAAAAACATCGCCAGTTAAGCACTCTGAATGTACCCTGACGAGTACACTGTCTTTTTGCTTAACGTCCCCTTTTACCAAGGCCACGTGAACTTCCCCGGTAAGTTTGTCTTTGTACCCAACGATGCGAAAACGCCCCCATTTTGTCGGTAAATCAGCCTCTGCAATCTTCTCTATAAGCTTTTCGTGCTTCATTCTGTATGCTATAATGTCTTTGACCGTTATGATTTTCAGATTAAACTTTTCAGCAAGTTTTTCAAGTTTCGGGAGTCTCATCATACTGCCGTCTTCATCCATGATCTCACAAATCACGCCTGCAGGGTAAAGGCCGGCAAGTCTCGCTAAATCCACGGAAGCTTCAGTATGTCCAGCCCTTCTCAAGACTCCGCCATTTTTTGCCATTAAAGTATAGACATGCCCGGGTTTTGCAAAGTCGTCCGCCTTTTTGGTTTTATCAATGGCAAATCTGATTGTTAAGGCCCTGTCAAAGGCAGAGGTCCCTGTTGTAGTTCCTTCTTTAGCATCTATTGGGATTCCGAAATTGGTCCCATGTTTTGAGGTGTTGGAAATAGGCAAGTCCAGTTCCAGCTCATGGAATCTATCTTCAGGTAATGCCAAGCAGACGAGTCCCCTCCCTTCCTTTGTCATAAAATTGATGTGTTCAGGGGTAACTCTCTCAGCTGCTACTACAAAATCTCCTTCATTTTCCCTGTCTTCGTCGTCGACGACGATTATAATTTTCCCACTTCTAATATCTTCAATAGCT
>CAZZKY010000079.1:0-9170 GCA_964654765.1 uncultured bacterium
CGTCCAGGGGGTAGGTTAGCTACGTGTTACTCCGCCGTCCGCCGCTGACCTGCAGGTAAACCCCACAGGCCCGCTCGACTTGCATGGCTAAGACACGCCGCCAGCGTTAGCCCTGAGCCAGGATCAAACCCTCCATAGGAAGATTTGATCACTTGCTCACTATCCACCCAACCTTCTTGCCTTATTGTCAAAGAACGTTTGAAAGCTCTTATATTATATTATGCTAAGGTTGAAATGTCAAACTTCAAATAGTGTGTTTCCAAAAGATACAAAAAAACAAAACAGCTATCTACACTTTCAGATCTTTAAATAGCTAACTTAAAAGTTCCCGTAAATAAAAAGGGGCGGGATTACCCGCCCCTTTGATTTGCGCCACCCAGATTGACTATTTTAAAACGTTATAGATTGCATTGAGAACTGTGGACTTGTAGGTCAATTCAGAATGGTCAGTGTCGTAGAAGTACAATTTTATAGGAGAGTAATTATCCGCCCTTGCAGAAGAAAGAGGAATGAGACCGTCATTGTCACCAAATCCCATAAATCTCAAAAGACCATCACCGGAAACATAATAGAAAGGATGCGACGAAGAAATAGAGTAGCCTGAAAAAGCATAGAGTCTTGACCAGTTCGGATAATTGTAATTCAGAGCATCAAGGTAAGGGTTGCCATTAAAGAGGTAAAAATGTATGTACATAGCCCAAGTCCAATAGAGATTGTCCCATTTTAGCCAGTGATTTATCGGAACAATGAAAGGCACCACATAACCACCAAAGATCAAATTGGCAAAAGGTGTACCGTGATGGGGGGCGCCGAGTGTAATTATGCTTTTCACAGGTTTGTTCCTGTAATACTTATTGTAAACTCTTGCAACTATTCCGCCCATTGAATGACCAACCAAGATTATTGAATCAGTCGAGCCAAAGTATCTGGAAATATACTGAGCAAGGGCAGGAGCAGAATAATAATAAATATCATAATCAGGATCGTAGGCAAAGCCGTAAAACTCGTATTTGCCTTCTAATCCCATTGAGGTAAGATACTTAACAATTTCTTGTGAAACGCCTTTAACATAGGATTCATAGTCCTCACTCCAAGAAGGAAGTTGCCAACCATGAATTATAATTACAGGCTTCTGGCCAGATGGAGGAGGAGTAATATTCTGCGTCATGGTAAAAACCCCATTCTTGTATTTTAAGAGATAAAACCTGCTCTCAAAAGCTTTTTTCCGATAATCAGGATTTCTAAGAAGGTTGAAACTTATTACGAGCTTATCGAATTTTTGGTTTTTCAGGTACTCTTTCAGAAGCATCCCGCTTATTTTGAAGTAAACAATATCCTCTTTCTCGTTCTTTATAGCCTTTGCAATCCATGGGAATTCAAAATTCCCGTTAAAAACCACATAGAAAAAGTCGTAGTTATCAGCAAAATCCTTGACCTTTAACCCTATTTCGATGTCATCCCCTTTCTTAATTTGTTCGTAGGCATAAACAGGGATAATTACGGTATAAGCTGGCGATGCCTGTTCCCCATTTATAACTTTTGTATTGATTATGTCTTTTTCAAATTTTTCAACACTAACCTCTCCCTCTTTAACCGCAACAGGTATTTTTACAACCACCTCACCGTTATCGTAAACGTTATAAGTTGAGGTCACATTAGCTACAGGTTCTTCAACCTCTACTTTTTGACAGGAGGAAAAGACTAAAAGTAAACCGATAAAAAACGGAGTTATTATTTTAACAAACTTCATAATCCCTCCCCGTGGTTTTTAAAAAAAGGGCCCCCATATGGGGGCCCTTAGATTTGTCATTTTCTCACTCATTACTTTGTAACTATGAACTTTCCAGACCTTGTTTCAGTGTCGGTAGAGAACTGGTAGTAGTAGACACCACCTCTTTCGAGCCTCGAATCAACTTTCACCTTGTACTCACCGGGCTCCTGATAATCAGAGACTAAAACATCAACAAGCTGGCCAAGGGAGTTAAACACTTTCAGAGAAACCCTTGTAGGTTTAGATAGAGCGTATTTAAAGTAAACAGGACCAGAAACGACATTGGAAACAACTTCAAAGAAGGTAATACCATCCACCCTTTCTTCAGCAACCATATTGTCGTTGTCAGGTTCGGGTGAAACGGAAGTAGCACCTTTAATGAAGTCATCCCACTTGGTAGAAGATGCGATTGGAAGATAGTTGTAATTGCTATTGTAGCTGGAGGAGGATGCAGGATAGTAAATTGCAACACCGCGGCAGGAAGAGTAGGAAGAAGAGTTCTTATAATTCATCACTGCATTGGTAATGGCACTCATCACATTGTAAGCTGCATTTCTTAAGGAACTTGGAAGGCTGGTGGAATTGTATATATTGTTAGCAAACATATAAAGGTCTCTATGATCTGAAATATAGAAGGCCTTGGCGTTGTTTCTCGCATTAGATATGGTGCTCCCATAACCTGCATTTCTCGCGTTAATTAGTTCCTGAGCAAAAGTATTAAGATTGGAAATCAGAGTTCCAATCTTAGAAAGGTCAACAGAGGCAAGAGTAGAAAGACCAACGGCAGAATTTACCACGGCTTTCGCCAAATCTGCAGGTGAAATAGTTGGATTACTATTCATTGTGCTCAGGAATCCTGTATAGTACCATCCATCAGCCGCTTCTGTTTCTTCTGAACCAACGAAGTAATTGGCATAATTTCTAACAACATCCATCACTTCGATCATACCCATAAGGCAAGCGTCAAAACCAACAATGTCGATGTTCCTTCCAAGATAGCTCTTAATCGCCGATAATGCATTCGCAAGCTCTCCATTGTAAACATTAATCTGGGCATTGGAAGAAGACTGATCGACACTTACGCCCTTAAACAATGGTGAATCCTCTTCGCTTTTATACCAACCATCGCCGTGGTCCCAAAGAATAAGGAAATACTTTTTAGCTGGGTAATTCTGAATAGCCCACTTGGCAAAATTAACAAGGGTATTTGGATCACCCATATTTACTTCACCTAAATCTTGAATTAGTGTAGATACAATTGTAGAAGAGTTATTAGGATCACTGGTAATGTAGTATCTCCTACAGGTTGTCCAGTTGCCATTGGAGGTGTCATATCCAGAGATTCTGTCAATCTGCACAACAACATTTCTGTATTGATTGGAGCCACCACCATATTCCATTTCGTTTATATCCCTGATCCCGTAAGTTTCAAGGTCATTGTCAGCATTCAGGTAAACCATAATAGTCCATTCCTTGGTAGTAGGTGTATCTCCTCCTCCTCCACCACCATTAGAGGTTGCAGTTAAGACTATATCGTCGACGTAGACACCTGTGTCGGTTACACTTCCATCCGAGCGGAATCTGAAAAGAATATAGGTTGCATTGGTTGGAATACTGACACTTGCTTGCTGCCAATATCTGTATCTCCCGCTTTTATACCACGCCCGGTTCCACGAGCCAGTATAATACCAAACCTCGAAGAAATCGTAGTTGGCTTCAGTATCCATCCAATAGTAAAAAGTCAGTGTTGCTGAAGTATAACCCGAAAGATTGATGGAGCGATAGAAATATTCGTCTACATTATTTCCATATGTAGCATAACTCGTATTCTTTACCGAATAAGAAGCAGAATTGTAAAGAGAAGAGACTTTTGTCCACTTATGACTTGAACTCGAAGAGTAGGTTGTCCAACCTGTCGGGAAGTTGGTCATATTATCAGAAATTATAGTGGTTTGGGCCATAAGGCCCGTTGCTATCAAGATACCAAGCACCACTGCAAGTCTTTTTAACATTTTGGCCTCCTTTTGTGAATTATACAGCGAATTTTGTGCCAGAAAATCGAATGTTTAAAAACATTGATATAATGGGAATTTTCAAATTTAAATGAGAGAGGGGGTGTCAAAAAACTTAACAGTTCAAAATGGTAATGGCAGTAAATTAAGTTATATCAAGGAAAACCAATTGTTAAGATTTTTGACACCTATGATTCTGAAAATTTTCCCGGGCCCTTGAGGCCAAGCTCGTTCATTTTCATCTGAAGCCAGCGTCTTGACATACCCAACTGTTGCGCCGTTTTTGTTACGTTCCATTCGTTCAATTCCAGTGCATTCAAAATGTAATTTCTGTCGAATTGCCTCTTAGCCTCTTCATAAGGACATACGGACCTTTCCATTCCCAAAATGGACCTAACTTTGGTTGCAGAGACAGGCCCTTCTTTAATTTCATCCACCACGTGTTGGACAAAATATTTGAGTTCCCTAACATTCCCTGGCCAGTGGTATTCTTTTAAAATTTGCATCGCCTCGTTAGTAAAATAGACCCTACCACCAGAAAACTCCCCGAGAAAATTGTTTACGAGGGCTTCTATTAATTCCTTTCTCTCCCTTAAAGGCGGAATTACAATCTCCATACCTTTCAGTCTGAAGTAAAGGTCCTTTCTAAACCTACCCCCATTAACAAATTCTCTAAGGGGTCTGTTGGTTGCGGCAATAAACCTGACATCAACCTTTGTGGGTCTTACAGCGCCAAGCTTCCAAAACTCACCCCTCTCTATAACCCTTAAAAGTTTAGCCTGGGAGTAAAGGGAAATTTCACCAATTTCGTCGAGAAAAAGAGTACCTCCGTCGGCAATTTCTATCTTACCTTTTAAACCCGTTTTTGATGAACCCGTAAAGGAGTTAGGCTCATGCCCAAAAAGCTCATTTTCAAAAAGTCCATGGGGTATTGCGCCACAGTTAACCACCACAAAGGGACCCCTTCGGCCCGACCACTTGTGAATGAGTTCCGCTACCACCTCTTTACCCACACCGGTCTCTCCAAGAATAAGGCAAGGCAGATTTGACAACGCCGCTTTTTTAATTTTCATAACGATGTCTTCAGGTATTCCTACAATCCCGCCTTCCTTAAATTTTTTTGCCTCCTTCTGTAGTTCCCTTAAAGCCAACGTAAGAGAAATGGAAAGGAGAAAAAGAGTGTTAAGGTCTGAGAGGTCACACTCAAATTCAACTCTCAAATATCTATTGGAGTTTGCAATCGGTATCCCAATATTCACCATGCCATCCACAAAAGAAAGGGAAGCTACCGGCTCTTTCCGATTTTCTTCGCAAAAAGAAAATTCTATAATCGAATTAGCAAGGCCGGAACGGATGAGGAGATAATTGAGTTTCCCTTTTACTTTTTCAAGAAAGCCTTGATCCAGTGCAACTTCCAATGGGATGGCAGGGAGCGACTGCTCCAGAAACTTATTTAAAATAGAAATACTATAACTCACCTCAACTTCTTTCATAACGTTAAAATGATAAAATCAACCTACATTTTATTCAAGAGGTATCCGCTTCGGAAAAAATTTTCGCATAACCAACTATTTAATTTAACATCCCTTTGGATTTATAATTTTACAAAAGGAGTTCACAAAATGAGTAAAACAATAAAAACCCTTCTTATTACAGCCACAATGCTTGCTCTTCCAGCTTTAATCCACGCCGAAAAAGTAGTTGAGCTCCCTATATCCAAGGATGAGTGGAGAGAGCTGGAAAAATACTTCAAAACCGCCGAGTTTGTGAGGCCAACGGAAAAGGGTGTGGCAATTCTCATTGAGGACGAAGAACTGGACGAATTAACCTCCTTAGGTTACCCTTACACGGTCATTGAAGATTTGACTCTGAAAAAGAAATTGTACTACACTGAAAAATCAAATTATCACACTTACGACCAGATGAGAACAGAGCTCATAAATCTCGCCAATACTTATTCCACCATAGCGAAACTTGATACCATTGGATTGAGCGTTCAAGGACGTCCTATCCTTTGCCTTAAAATTTCCGACAATCCACAACTTAATGAAATAGAACCAAAGACAAGAATTGTGGGGGCAATTCATGGGAATGAATGGATTGGTGCTGAGGTTTCCTTTCTCTATGCGAAATACCTGCTGGAAAATTACTCCTCTGACGACACAGTAAGAAACCTCGTTAATAATCGTGAAATATACATAATACCCATTTTGAATCCAGACGGCCACATTAATCAATCAAGGTACAATGCCAACGGAATTGACCTAAACAGAAACTTCGGCTACATAAAAAATGCCAGTGGAAGCGACCCATACGATCAGCCCGAGTCGAGAGCTATGCACGAATTCTCAAAGAAAAGGAATTTCAACCTCAGTTTATCTTTCCATTCCGGTGCCATTTATGTTAACTATATCTGGAACTACACCCCTGTAAGGTGTGCCGACGACCGTTATAACCAAATGGTTGAATACTATTCCCAACAATACGGAAACATAACGGGATACCCGATCACCGAGGGATACGATTGGTACCAGACTCTCGGAGACCTTAACGATTATTCTTATGGAATCAATGGTGATATTGACTGGACCATTGAGCTTTCCAATGAATTTATCCCTGATCCCAGCCAGATAGATCCCATTTTCAACACCAACAAACCTGCAATGAACCTTTTTGTGCGCAAAATGGGGCAGGGAATTGGTGGAGTTGTTATCGATTCCCTGAGAGGTGATACGATAAAAGAGGCAAGAATAACGATTTACCCCGTTGACTGGCCCATCTGGACTGACCAGTGTACTGGAGACTTTATAAGACCCCTTTTGCCAGGAACTTACTCCATTGAAGTAGAAGCTCCAGGATACACACCGAAAACTGTTTCAGAAATCACTGTGGAGCAGGATACCCTAACTTGGGTCAACTTATACCTTACACCAAGAAACGATGGTAAAATTTCCCTTTTTAAACCGGAAGTTATTTACATAAACGCCGCTAACTCGGTAATTATTTCCGATACCTTTATGACCCACTATGCCTTAGGAGAGCAAGATGGAAAATACTACAGTTTGGGTGTTGGTGGATACGGAGTTTTTGACCTCGGCAGAAGTGTTAAAGCAGAAACTATATACGTTTATGAGGGAAACGACGGGACGCCCAATGAGGGGTTTAAGCTTTTTTACTCCGAAACTCCTTACGGTCCATGGACACAGCTGGGAAATGTACATTATGGAAACGTAGCAATCTATGCGGGCGGGAACACCTTAAGGTATATTAAGATAGTAGACGACGGAGATGGTAGTAACACTGTTAGAAAATGTGGGTATGACCTCGATGCCATAGTTGTTAAGGTCTTACCCGACGTTTCTCTTATTTCCTATAGTGTTTCAGAATATTACGGGAATGGAGATGGCATCGTAAACGCCGGTGAAATGGGCAAACTCAATCTAACTCTCAAAAATAATTCCCCTAACACCATAAACTCTTTAACGATTAAACCCCAGCTTAATGAACCATATGTAACCTTTTCAGAGGATAGTATCGTCCTAACGAACATTGGTCCTAACACCACAATTCCAACCTACTTTACATTTAACACCACGACAAACCTGCCTTACGACTACACGTTCACCGTCACCATTTTATTAAGGGCAGACGGGCAAAATTTCTCTTACGACTTAACTTTAAAAATAAACGAAAGGACCGTTTCCGTTTATCTTGGACCGGACGCCTATGGATATTACGCCTACGATATAATGGACAGTTCATATTCTGAATTTGAACCCTTAACCTTCAGAGATATTTCGTCTGTCGGAACGGTCATCTCACAGATCTCCAATTCCGATGATGCTACAACTCAACTTAACCTACCGTTCAATTTCAAGTACTACGGAACGATGTACAACACCATATCAGTTTGTACCAATGGATGGATAGCAATGGGATCAACTACAAGCAACACCTTCCAGAATAGACCTATACCAGACCCCAATAACCCCTCAGCCCTCATTGCGCCCTTCTTTACTGACCTTGACCCGTCAACAAGCGGCGATATTTATTACTACTTCGATCCCAACACCCATGAATTTATAATAATGTGGAAAAATGTCAAAATATGGGGGCAGGCACAATCTGCAACCTTCGAAGCGATACTAAGAGATCCTACCTATTACCAGACACAGACCGGAGATGGTGAGATAATTTTCCTTTATCAGAACGTACCTCAAAACACAAATGCTACCATTGGAATTGAATCTCCCAATCATACCACTGGCCTTCAGTGTTATTTCAATCAGGAATATGATCCTTCCATTGCACCCATTGCCTCTGGCCAATTCATAAAATTCACCACCGATACTCCGATTCCCACTTCAGTAAGTGAAATTTTAAAACCTACTGTTATTTTGAAGAATCCAGTAATAAGGGGGACATTAAATTTAGAAGTCAAAAACTTCCACGAAGGCGGGAAGGCTGTTCTATTTGACCCTGTAGGAAGGGTCCTTTACACAAAGGAGATAAAACCATCACAGCGGGAAGTAGTTATTGACCTGAGATCAATGCCCGCAGGGGTATACATACTAAGAGCGGAACCCAACAGGGACAACTTCTCGGACACTTATAAAATAATTAAGGTTGATTAAGGCAAAACCCTTCTCAGCCCCATGGCTTTATATTGCTGCGGCCATGGGGCTGGGGATGTTATTTTCTCCTTATCCTGCTTTCCTCATTGCTCTTTTGCTCTTTTTTTCACTACTTTCAATATTTTTAAGGAATCCAGATTTTTTAATCCTTGCCCTTTTTTCCACAATCGGATTTTTAAGGGGATTGCCCTATGATAAAACCCGCAAGTTACTGGGAGAACTGGACAACACCAAGATAAGCTCCGATTTCAGGATATACAACGAAGCAATACTAAAACTGGATGGTACTCAAATTGAGCTAAGGACCACTATGCCGGGATTCAAACAAGGGACACTTCTGAAATTAAAAGGAACCTACAAAAAAGACCTAAACATGCTCATTCCTAACTGGGTTGAGACTGTAAAAGAAAGCAGAAACCTTTTTGATAACATTCACAATTGCTTGAATCTTCAACTGTTGCAGACTTTTGGTCTATACGAAGAGGGAATCCTTATTAAAGCACTCTTAACAGGAGACAGAAAAGGCCTAAGCAGAGAAACCGTAGAGAAGTTCAGAAAGGCGGGTATTGCACATCTGCTGGCTATTTCCGGGCTCCACATTGGTTTTCTTTTTATTTTATTTAACACTACCTTTATGTTCATCTTCCGTATGGACGTAATATCTAAGCTCTTAGCCTCTGTTCTTGTAGGACTGTACACTTTTTCCCTTGGTCCCTTAGCTCCCTGCCTCAGGGCCTTCTGGTTTCTGTTTTT
>CAZZKY010000080.1:0-2518 GCA_964654765.1 uncultured bacterium
TCGACCCATTCCGTTCTATCCCTTAACGTGATACACGGCACCTTCAAAAAATAGGCCTCCTTCTGAACTCCGCCGCTGTCGGTTAAAATTTTCCTTGCATTTTTCTCAAGAACGAGCATGTCAAGATATCCAACTGGTTTAATTAAGAGCACACTTTTTGCATTTTCGAGTCGTTCGTACAGTCCATAAGATTTCAGGAACTTCACAGTTCTTGGATGGGCTGGGAAAACAATTAAATTTTCGCATTCAATAAATGCTTCTGCTATGCTCTCAAGATTCTTCTTATCATCTGTATTTTCAGCCCTGTGAACTGTTGCCAAAAGGTAGTCTTTTGGCTTTAGTCCTAACTCATCCAGAATTTTTGACTCCCTTTCGGCAATTTTAATGTTGTGGAGTAGCGCGTCGTACATAACATCTCCTGTGAGGTAGACTCCTTCCTTGATCCCTTCACTGTACAAATTTTCTACTGCGGTTTTGGTTGGGGCAAATAGATAATCACTAACATGATCAGTCAAGACCCTGTTTATTTCCTCTGGCATTCTCTTATCAAAACTCCTCAATCCAGCTTCAACGTGAGCAACCTTAATGTGAAGCTTCGCAGCAGCCAATGTTCCAGCGAGAGTTGAATTAGTGTCCCCATAAACGAGAACTAAGTACGGCTTCTCCTTCATCAAAACTTCTTCGATTCTCTTAAGCATTTCGCCCGTTTGATAACCATGGCTCCCAGAACCAACGCCAAGATTGTAATCCGGCTCTGGAATGTTAAGCTGTTCAAAGAATATTCTGTCCATCTCGTAATCGTAATGCTGGCCAGTATGTATTATCACTTCTTCTATTCCTCTTTTTCTTAATTCTCTCGAAACTGGAGCCATCTTTATGAAATTGGGTCTAGCACCGACAACGGTAGCGATCTTCATACGAACCCACTTAAATTCTACTGGAGTCCTTTTTAGCTATTTTGTTTTCGAGATCCAATATTGCCTTACCAAATTCTTTTACTTCATTAATGGAATGAGCGTCGACCCCAATCACCAATCTATATGTGGGAATTTGGCTGAGAAAAGGTTCAGGTGGAAGATTGTATCTAAGGTTAACTTCTATATATGCTCCAACATTCAGGGCGAATTTCATAGTCTCTTGAAAGGCCTTGAATGCTTGAAGTTGTTTTAGTAACTTAAGGCCTGGGTGAACCCATACCAATGCGGGCACAATCTTTTGATAATGCTGAAAAGAGAGTTGCAGAGCGTGTGATAGCTCGGCAATCTTTCCTTGGAAACTGTGTTCTGCAATACCCAATACTTGGACGTGCGGTAAGATTGCTTCAGGAACATCAACGAAACCATTGGGAAGAATTTTAGCCTCAACACCAACGAGGATTTCTATTTGATGCGCAACTCTTTCCTCCTCAACCATTCGCAGAAAATCTTGAAAATCGTAAGTACATTCTCTTCTAACATGTTCTAACACAATAATACTTTGAAATCCCATCTCTTTTGCGACTGCACAATATTCTGACAGACTACTCTGACCATCGGTCCAGTTTGTGTGAATATGAAACAGATAATTTCCTTTCCGCAAAGTTTTCTCAAATCGGTCCATATATCTTCCCGTTGCTATAAACTGCAATTCCACCCCAGTAGCGAATGAAGAGCATATTGTCCGCGCTTCTTTTAGGCCTTTTTGGGACTATTTTTTCCCCAAGAGCCTCTTTAACTGCCCACCAGATTATGTTGCATCCGGCAAACATAGCAGTAACTATAGTACCCTGAACGCGGGGGTTGCATTCCAGTAATTTTGGTACCCCCTCTTCTGAAAGCTTGAACTGAAATCCGAAGGCATAGCGGAGATCGAGATTTTCTGCAATTTTCAAAGCAAAATTTTCAAGGTCCTTCCAAAGTTTTACTCTAGCTCTAAAAGTAATACCAGTTCGAATTTCCTCTCTTAGGCGTGGAATCGCAACAGCACCGTTGCGACCGCGGAATACATCCACTGTATATTCCATACCCGGAAGAAATTCTTGCACAATAAGCTCAGGCCAAGGTCCGTTCCGCAGAATGGCTAGCAATTCGTCCATTTTAATTTCGAGAAAGTCGGGTTTTTCTTCCAAAAACCTTTTAACATTCCATATCTCCTCAGAAAGAATCCGCAACCCTCGAAGTCCACTCGACAATCGCGGTTTTATTACAACCTTTTTTCTTGGATAACCAAGTTCATTGGCAGATTTTACCAGCTCAGTTTCAGAGCGGGTTAAATAACTTTTAGGAAACGGGACTTGAGATGCCTTTGCAGCTTCCAAAATCAACCATTTGTCATTGGCTCGAATTATAGAGGTTTTTTGTGATACCGCCACTTTTATACCCTTTGCTTCGAAAAGCGGCAAAGATTCGGCCAAAGGTAGCAATTCTTGGGTAACCTGAGGAAGAATAACGTCAACTTTTTCTTGAAGTGCGATTTTCATTATGCTTTCAATAAAGTCGGGACTTTCTGCAGATGGGACTTGGTAAAATTTGTCGGCAAG
>CAZZKY010000081.1:0-26346 GCA_964654765.1 uncultured bacterium
GTAATTTATTATTTCAAAGAATAGAGCAGACTTTTTGTTCATATGATAGAGCGCGAGCTCGTAGTTATTGTCATCAACTAAACTGTTGAATGGATCGGTAGATGAGAGGAAAAGGCTTGAGCGGGTCTTAATAATGATTTCTACTGTATCTTTTGGAGGTAGTGCCAAAATTTGATAAATTGAAGAGCTCATCAGATCCGTCAGGTTGCTATAGCTTTTCTTGATAGCACTTTTTATTTCACTGAGTTCCTTTTGCGTTTTGTCAATTTTTATTTTTGTAATATAAACGGTCCCAAAGTACAGAATTAGCAATGACGTTAAATAAATTGCAAGTCGATTTTTAGCGTTCATGTAGAAAGATAATAAATCTTTTCTTTGCAAAATTCAAGTTGAATTTCTCCCTATGGGCTTGGTAAAGTAAAAGGAGTGTGATTGAGCAGAATACTTTATAATAGAAACAAATGACAATGTTTATATTCCTTTTTTTGATTTCGCTAATCAATCCCTCTGAGTTTGGTGGCCTTCCTGCTGACGCTTCTGTTCCTGGGCTTGCCTACTCCGTTGTTGCGAGATATGGATTTTCTAATTTTGATAATGTTTCTGCCCTTTCACTGTTAATGCGGGGCGGTGTAGCCCTCACTTTTGGTTATGTTCCTCAAAGTATAAGAGATATTCTGAATTATGGAACGCATATGAAGTTTAGAAATCTAACAGCAATAAGTTTATATTCCAAGAATGCAGCATTTTACTACAGGTTGATAAACCGCAAAGAAGTGAAAACAACGAATAGGGAGGTGGAATATTCCATCGATGAATTTAGTTTGGCCATCTCCGATATGCTCTATTATAATTTTTATGGCGGCCTGCGTTTGGGCTATTATTTCGTAAGATTTGGCGAGGCGTTGATAAAAGATGGGATTCCAGAGGTTAATTTGGACACAGGGAATGGTTTTTCAGTTGACCTTGGTATGATTTACAAAATAAAAGGAATTTGTGTCGGAGTGTCTTTAAAGAATGTGCTTTCTGGCATTTACTATAGCAAATTCAGCAAAGATGTTTTAAATCTTTCTGGAGGTGCGGGCATAAACGTTGAGCCTTTAAAGTTTTTTTCCTTTTCTCTGGATGGATTTATAGAAAAGAATGGAAAACCTAATTATTCCTCGGCACTAAGGATTACCCCCTTAAAGTGGATTGGAATTTTTGCTGGATATACATTTAGCGACAAATCCTACGGAATCGGTATGGAGTTGCATTACAAAAGTAGTGATTTTGTGATTTCTTACCGTAAAAAGGCAGTTTTTGTAACCTGGAGGTATATTTTACAATGAAGAGAGTTGCTCTCTTACTTGGTGGTGGTGCTGCGAAGGGGTACGCTCATATAGGGGTTATAAAGGCTTTGGAAGAGTGGGGAATTTCCCCTGATCTTGTGGTGGGAACCAGTATGGGCGCACTCGTCGGCGGATTTTACTGTGCTGGCTTTACACCCCAGGAGATGGAGAGAATAGCCACGGAAATCGATCTTAAAAAGATGGCGAAAATATTTAACATTTCACTTTCTACTCAAGGATTTATAGGGCTCTCTGGCGTTGAAGAGTTCTTACGGACTTATCTCGGTTACATTAAAATCCAGGCCTTACGAAGGAAGTTTATCGCCACAGCAGTTGATGTTACCAACAATGAAGCCCTTTATTTTGACCGGGGAGACCTGGTAAAGGCGATATTGATGAGCATTAGTATCCCTTTTGTCTTTGTTCCTGTAACTTCTGACAGAATAGTTGTGGACGGTGGAGTTCTGGATAACGTTCCCGTTAGGGTTCTCAGCCTCCTCGACGAAAGCTACTTTTCCATTGCGGTAAATGTCATTCCTGCAGTAAGGCATACAGTGAGGTTTGCTGATTCTGATGAGGTAAAGTTAAAAGAAAAGACGGGTTTGATTGATATGATAACAAAGAAGAGGGAAGTTAAAATGTTTCAGGAAGAAGCAATGGGCTTTATTTCTTACATAATCAAAGTTTCTCACCTTATGATCAGCGAAATTAATCTTAACAGACTGGAAGACTATCCCTGCGATGTGTATATTGAAGTAGACTCTGGTATAGATTCTCACGAATTTAATAAGGCGGAAGTTGCTATTAACGCTGGTTATAACAAAGCCCAAGAGCTTAAAGAGCTAATTCTGAAAAAATTGTCCCAGTAAATTAGAACACCTGATTTGTTTTTTGAAGTTTTATTTTTTCTTTGACTGAACGCATTGGAAAATTTATAATTACAACCGAAATGAGAAAGAAAATTATCGCGGGAAACTGGAAGATGTACATGACTCACACTCAGGCGGAGGCTTTTGTTAAGGAGCTTCAAAATAGACTTATGGAAATGAAGACAGCGTATGAAGTTGCAGTAATACCCCCCTTTACTGCTCTATATATTGTTTCAACAGTAATTGACAAGAGAGTGCTTAAACTCGGAGCACAGAATGTCTTTTACGAAAAGGAAGGCGCCTACACAGGAGAAATTTCACCCATAATGCTTAAGGCACTTAACTGTGATTATGTGGTTGTTGGACATTCGGAGAGGAGGAAATATTTTTCTGAGAGTGATGAAATGATAGCGAAAAAGCTAAAAGCGGTTTTGAGTGAAGGTATAACTCCCATCCTTTGTATTGGTGAAACGCTTGAACAAAGGGAAAAAGGCATACACAAAGAGGTTGTCGAGAACCAGCTGATTTCTGATCTCGCATATTTGAGTGGAGATGAGGTAAAAAACATAGTAATTGCCTATGAACCCGTTTGGGCCATAGGTACGGGTCACAATGCAACGCCGGAGCAGGCGCAGGAGATGCACGAATTTATCAGGAGCATTTTGAGGGAGAGATTTGGCACTCCCGATGTTCCTATTCTATATGGTGGGAGTGTTAAGCCTGATAACGTTGGAAAAATTTCTCGTATGAAAGATGTTGATGGCGCTCTTGTGGGTGGGGCGTCCATCAAAATAGAATCTTTTGTTGAAATAATTAAAAACGCATACCAGGAGGGAAACTAATATGTATACCTTCTTGAGCATTCTTTACCTTATTTTGGTCATAATAATGATCGTTGTAATTTTGATGCAGGAGCCAAGGGAATCTGGACTTTCGCCAGCTCTTGGTGGAATGCAGCAAATCCTCGGTGTTAGAGGTATTCCTACATTCTTTACTAGGCTAACGTGGGGGCTTGGTGCTACTTTTATGATTCTATCCCTTGTTCTTGCAATGTTAAACAATCCAGCCCATAGGGCGGTCAAAACTCCAAAAGCAAGTCAAACTGCCCCCATTGAGCAGAAGGTGCAGGAACCTCAAGAACAGGAAATACCACAAATACCACAACAAGGGAGGTAACAATGAAAGAAGCGGTTATTGAATTCAAAGGGTTTCAGTATAAAGTTAAGGAGAATGATTTGATTACCACTCAGAAAGTAGAAAACGATGCGGGTGAGTTGGTTGAAATCGGAAATGTTTTGCTTGTCTACGATGGGGATAAAGTCCTTGTTGGAACGCCATACGTTCCGACGGCAAAGGTAGTTGCAAGGGTTGTTAAGCATTATAAAGCCGATAAGGTAATAGCTTTCAGGTTTGTAAATAAAGAAAATGTACGGAAGAAAAGGGGACACCGCCAAGAACTCTCAGAGCTTAAGATAGAGAAGATCGTTTTAGAGTAGCCCCATATTAGTGAAAGTGCACATTTTATTACTTTTTTTTCTCAATACCTATTTAGTAAAAAGTGTTAATCCTCAGTTAGAATTGTTAATTGTTGGAAGAGAAGAGGCCCGAGAACTGGCCACTTCTTTAGTTGATTTTAAATGCAAAAGGGGCATCCACGCTGCTTTTCTTTCGGTTGAGGAAATCGAAAGGAGATTTATTGGATTCGATCTGGCTGACAAAATTCGAAATGGTGTCCGATATTACAAGGAGAACTACGGTATCAGGTATCTGCTTCTTCTCGGAGACTTTTATCGTATTCCAGCAAGGATAGCTTATATAAGGATAAGTACCAACGAGATTTCAAATAATGTACCAACCGACTTTTATTATGCCGAACTTTATTCCGATTGGGACAGGAATCGCAATGGACTCTTTGGAGAGGTCGCCGATTCAATTAACCTTATTCCCAATGTAATGGTAGGAAGAATACCTTATCATAACCTTGGGGAATTGGAAGAGTATTTCTTCAAATTGTTTAATTACAAGGTTTTGACTAATGGTAATTTAAAGTTCCTGCTCCATTCATCGGATATCTTTGGAAACGGAAACTCTTACGGATTGACGGATAGCCTTTCCAGCATTGTGCCTTCTCATTTTGCCCTCAGTAAGGTTTATGAAACTGACGTAGATACGGTTACTAAAAATCAGTATATTGACAGTGTAAATAGCGGGCCTGGCTATGTATTTTCCTGTGCCCATGGGGATTTTGGTAATCTTTATATAAATCAGACCCCACTGGTTTCTTTTGGAATAGCAGATGTACTGCATTTACAAAGTTCGGTACCTTCGTTCTGGGGTATTCTCTCCTGTGATATAGGCGGTTTTGATAAAGATGCACTGGGTGAACATCTCCTCTTTTCGCCTTCCTGTATTGGGATTTTATCACAGACCAGGGATGGAATTTCAAGTACAATTACTTTCTACGAAAGATTCTTTGAACATCTTTTCGCCGATTTTAGCGTATCCATAGGCGAGGCTGATAGTGTAATGAGAAAGGCCTTTTCCAACTATGCTCGTAATAACCTCATCTACTATTACTCAATATTAACGTACAATCTCCTTGGTGACCCTTCTCTTATACCCATTAAATGTAATTATGTTGATTATCAAATAACAAACATTTCGATCTTTGAAGATACAGGACTGGTCATTCGGCTTAGGCCATTGGGTTCAGTATCAGGCAGGGTAAATAAAAGGTTTGTGGTGTATAAAAGAAACGAGATTTTACAGGTCCTTGAAACCACTGAAGATTCAGCCTATTTCAGAATAAACCCTGTTACACCTGGTTACCTTTACGTTACAATTACTGGTCCTGAGATAAGCGACATTACTGATTCTATTTATGTTACTCCCTTTACTTTGCCAATTCAGTTCAAATTAGAATCTGTTAGGAATGAATACGGAGATACAGTTTTGGTGTCCAATGCCGGTTTTGATCTTACAATCCGCGCGAAAAATGCTTCGCCAAAGTATTTTGATAATCTGAAAGTTGTTTTAAAAGGCCATCACCCTTTAATTCTGAAGGATACCCTTCTTACACTAAGTTTGAAGCCTTTTGAGGAGAGGATGATTACTGCAAGAGGGGTAGTGGCGCGAGCGAGTCGGATGGGCTTGGTGGAGCTCGAAATAAAAACGCTTTTGGATGCTTTCGAAAATAGAACTTCGATGCTTTTTGACTATTATATCCCTGTGATTCAAATAACAGATTTGAAGGCTTTAAGGAGGTCAGAGGATCTTTTGGTACAGGTTAAAATTTTTAATCAGAATTTTTATCCTGTAAGGGATATTAAGCTTGTTGGTTCTAAAAATGATACGGTTGTCTTGGCGAGGATCGAAAATTTACCGCCATTCGGCGATACTACACTGTGCACTCCTTTAATATTAGAAAATGCTTCTCAAAACTTCATTCTCTACTACATGAGAGACTCTATTTCCTTTTCTCTACCAGGTGGTATTGCTTTACTTCCTCCCCCAACTAACCTATCTGGAACCTCGGGAATTGGTAGTGTGACTTTAAAATGGGAATCACCTGGAAATGGATTACTTTTCAACGTATATAAGAGTGTTGATGGTATTCATTATAGAAGAGCCAATAGCACACTTATAAATGGATGCAGTTTTGTGGATTACGGAGCGGATGGACCCACACATTATTATGTAACTTCTGTAGACACGTTGTTAGCAGTCGAAAGTGGCCCTTCTTTGACAATTACTCTCACACCAAATCCACCTTTTCTTGATGGGTGGCCTCAACCCGTTCTGGGGACGGGGTATTCTTCTCCAGTAATTTGTGAGTTAGATCGTAACTTGGCCGGTTTTGAAATAGTCATTGCAACCTTTTTTGACAGTCTTATTTATGCCTTTGACTGTCGGGGTAATTTACTGCCTGGTTGGCCTGTGAATTTGCATGGAACGGTTTTAGCAGCAGTAGCGGCCGGCGATGTTGATGGTGACGGCGAGGAAGAGGTAATAGTTGTGACGAGGGACGGTCCCAGGTCCTTGCATGTCCTTGATAAATACGGCATTGAAAAACCTGGATTTCCGATTTATGTCCCGGGCGCTGGCTTCTCGACCCCTTGTGTATGTGATTTTGATGGTGATGGTTGTTCTGAAATAGTAATTAAAGATGGGAATTACATAAAGATTTTTAAATTAGGTGAACTCCTGCACGTGAGTGATGCCTTAGGCGGTGCAGGTACTTCTCCTGCCTGTGGAGATATTGATGGAGACGGAATAATAGAGGTTGTCGTATCTTATTCAAATAGTGTTTCTGGTTTCATTGGAGTACTGGATACAGCTCTTAATCTAAAACCGGGTTTTCCAGTTCCCATCAGCAACAACAGCGTTACGAGCCCTTCCCTTGGTGATATTTTGCCTGACTCCTCGGGCCTTGAAATCGTTGTTTACGCTGGTGATTCACTTTATCTTATAGATTCAGATGGAGACATAGTTGCCAGAGTTTATATTGGAAAAGTAACTTCTTGGCCATATGCCATTTCTCCGGCTATTGGAGATGTTGACGGTGACGGATTAAAGGACGTTGCAATTCCTACCAATACTGGTTTTAAAGTCTATAGAATAACTGGAAATTCCTTTTCACTCATTTACGGTGCTTACTGCGGTAGTGGCTTTTCTTCTTGCGTGATTTATGACACAGATAATGATGGCGGGGGTGAAGTCTTTAAAGGAAGTGTAGATGGCTACCTCTATGCTTACGATAAAACGGGACAGATTCTTCAGGGATTCCCTGTGGACCTTCTTTCTTATGCCTATATTACGCCTCAGATATGGGATATCAACAACGATGGGACTAAAGAACTAATAGTTTCTTCCTGGGGAAATCACCTCTTCGTTTTTTCGACAGGTTGGATTAGCGAAAACCTTTTCTGGCCCATGTACAAGCACGATAGCCACAGGAGTGGTAATGCGGAGTTTGGCAGGTATCAAGTAACCGCTTCTTATCCTGAAGGAAAAGAAGTGGCTAAAGAATCCAAAGATCGAATTTATCTCGTTTACGATGCGATGGGGAGATTGATTTATAAAGGTGATAAAAGTGAGTTTGAGCGAAAAATGAGAAATGGAAGTGTGAGAATGGGGGTTTATTTTATAAAATCGGAAAATCAGAAATTTTTAACCAAAAAGGTTGTGATAAGATGAGTATTAATCTTGAAGAATTAAAAAATAAAATGACGGAAATAGAACTTAAGCTGGCGTCCCCTATTTCTGATGATGAAAGAAAGAGTTTGCTTCAAGAGTATAAAAAGATTCAGCCATTGGTTGAAAAACTTGAAGAGAAATTAAGAATTGAGAAGGAACTGAGGGATATAGAAGAAATTCTTAAAGAAGAAAAGGATGAGAACTTAAGAGAGTATCTCGATTCTGAAAGGGAAGGGCTTTCGGAACGCTTGAAGGAGTTAGATCTTGAAATTAAGAAACTTCTTCTACCAGAAGATCCAGATGACCATAAAACTGCGATAGTAGAGATAAGGGCGGGAACGGGAGGAGATGAAGCTGCACTTTTTGCAGCAGATCTTTTTAAGATGTATTTAAGGTATGCAGAAAAGAAGCGTTTTAAAGTTTCAGTTATTGACTCTCATCCTACTCCATTGGGCGGTTATAAAGAAATTTCCTTTATTGTAGAAGGGCCTTACGCTTACAAGCTATTAAAATACGAATCGGGAGTTCATAGAGTGCAGAGGATTCCCATCACGGAGACCGGGGGAAGAATTCACACATCCACAGCCAGCGTTGTGGTTCTACCAGAAGTAGAAGAGGCAGAAATTGAGATTAATCCAGAGGATTTAAGAATCGATACCTTCCGGGCTGGTGGTCCAGGTGGACAGTATGTAAACATGACCGATTCAGCAGTTCGTATTACCCATATACCAACAGGGATAGTAGTGGTATGTCAGGATGAGAGGTCCCAGCACAAAAATAAGGCAAAGGCGTTGAGACTCCTCAGGGCCAAGTTAAAGGACCTGGAACAGAAGAAGATGGAAGAAGAGTTGAGGATGAAAAGAAAAAGTTACATAGGCACAGGTGACAGAAGTGAAAAGATCAGGACCTACAATTTCCCACAGAACAGGGTTACTGATCATAGGATTGATTTGACCATTTATAGGTTGGATGACATTTTGAATGGAGACCTTGATCTCATCATAGATAAGCTTCTTGAAGCAGAGGAAAAAGCAAAGCTTGAAGCTCAGGGAACTTTATAACCACTTAGTTGGGCTTATTTCTCAGATATCCTCTGATGCAAGAGCCGAAGCGAGGTGGATAATTGAAGAAGTCTTTTGTAACAAATTTGATTTCTTGATGTTGGAAAATCCTGATACTGAAAATTTTTTACCCAAAATAAATGACATTATTGAAAAAAGGGTGAAGATGCGAATTCCCCTTCAATATATTTTCAAGAAGGCTTTTTTCTTTGGATTTGAGCTTTTTGTTGACGAAAGGGTATTAATTCCAAGGTATGATACAGAGGTTATTGCTGAATACGTTTTAAGCGTTTTTAAAGGTAAAGCTATAAGCTGGTTGGATCTCGGCACGGGAAGTGGTGCAATAGCCCTTGTTCTGGGAAAATACCTTGACGGCTTTGGGATTGCTTCTGATTTTTCTATGGATGCCTTGTATGTTGCCAGGAGAAATTTAAGAAAGTACAGTGTTGAGATTCCATTGGTTAGGGCAGATTTACTTTCCGCTTTTAAAAAATCAAGCTTTGAACTAATAGTGACAAACCCTCCTTATATCCCATACCGAGAACGCATGAATCTAATTCCCGAAGTTCTCTATGAGCCAGAATCGGCCCTTTTTGGAGGTACGGCTGGCTACGAAATCACAGAAAAGATTATAGTTGATTCTTTGAGGGTTTTAGTTCCTGGTGGGAGCATTATAATTGAGACATCACCAATGTGTTTTGAAAAGTTGAAGGAGGGCGAGTGGTGGAATTTTTTTATTTTATTTAAAAAGATATACGATCTTGGTGGTGAATTGAGGGGGGTTCACCTTATCAAAAGATCTTAAGATGAAAGATATAAAGTCACGTTTGATTCAGCGTATTGCTTTCCGCATCAAGGATTTCCAATACGATGATGCCCTCAGAGAGATTAAAAATTTTTCAAGAGCATTTACTGGTAAAGATAAAGAGAGACTTTTATTCCTAAAAGGTTATCTTAGTTTAAAGGCAGGAAAACCGGAGGAAGCCCGAAAAATATTTTCACGCTTGTTGAGGAACAGCCCAAATAAATCTATATATCACTTTTTTCTTGGGCTCTCCAATATGGAACTGGTGGATTACAAAGAGAGTCTGGAAAATTTTTCCCGTGCTCTCTCAATATCTCCGGAGAGTGCAGAATACCTGAAAAATTATGGATGGACTCTCGTAATGCTCGGGAAGAAAAAGGGATTATCGATTCTTAATGAACTTTTTAATAAGAATTTTGATGATAAAGATTTGATTGTTAAATATATCCTGGCCCTTTTAAGGTTCAACGAGGTAAACCAGGCAAAGTGGATTTCGGAATTGGTGGCCAGGAAATATCAGGATGAGGAATTACAAGAGTTTTTGGCGACAATAAGAGATCTTCGCTATTATGATAGTACTTTCTTAAGTGAAAAAGAGGAAAAGGTGCTTATGTTGATCCAGCGTAAATCCGGGCTTGAACCCGAAATAGTGGACGGGCTGACGGCTCTCTTTCTCACTCTGAAGGATGATGTATTCAAAAAAATTCTAAAGCCTGAACCTTGGGCTGCTGCCCTTGAGATCACTGGGCGGTTGCTATTTGGTGATGGTAAGGTGAATTTAAGGGAAATTTGCAAAAAATACAATGTTAAAGTTGAGCAGGTTGATAGAATTTTGAGAAAAATTTTCGATGCGGGGGTTTAGTATATGAGAAGGATTTGGCAGCTCAAAAGTATATCCAGGGAGCTCTACCTTCAATTTCTGATAGAGAAACCTTTTGTTATTTACTTTTCAACAAAAATGATAGACGACATTCACCGCTCTCTCAATCTAAGTCCCTATGTTGAACTTAAACAAATTCACTCAAAGGCCATATGGAAAGTGGACTCCCCTTTACCACCGGAAGAGCTGTCAGGAGATGGTCTTATCACATCTAAACCGGGGCTCTATCTCGTTGTTAAAGTCGCAGACTGCTACCCGCTTTTTATTGTAGATCCTCTTAATATCGCTTGCGGAGTTTTTCACGTAGGTTGGCGAGGTTTGAAGGAAGGTATTGTAGAGGAAGCTGTTTTGAAGTTTAAGGAATACTTTCACAGTCAACCTGAGAACCTTATTGCTGTTTTTGGACCGGGAATTAGAGCCGAATACTACGAAGTTGGGGAAGAATTCCGTAGTTACTTTCCAGGAAATATTATAGAAAAAGATTCTCGATTTTATCTTGACATTTTTCAGGTTGCTGTTTCAAAGCTGAGAAGGCAGGGAGTCAAAGAAATTTACGGTCCTCCTGCGGACACATATTCCAATCCCGACTTGTTTCATTCAAAAAGAAGGGATGTGGAATTAAAGGGATTAAATAGAGCAATTATAGGAATTGAAAAAGACCTCAGCTTAGAAACCCTTATTGAGGATTCTCCTTACAATATTTAGCTTAAAGTAAGTTTAGCGCTTCTTTAATAGCTTTGGTGTGCGACTCGAAAGGTATTTCTGGTAATTCGTTAATTGCAAAAAATTTCGCTTCCTCAGCATCATCACCAGGTCGGGGTTCTTGGGAGGAAAACCCCATGTAGGAAATTACAATTACACTTTCGTATCTTCTACTTTTTTGGTGGTAAACATTAATAAGGGTTAGTTTTTCAATTACTATACCCGTTTCTTCATATAGTTCCCTCGAGGCTG
The DNA here is from genome assembly GCA_964654765.1 of uncultured bacterium. Taxonomy (GTDB): domain Bacteria; phylum Hydrothermota; class Hydrothermia; order UBA1063; family UBA1063; genus UBA1063. The sequence goes on from CAZZKY010000081.1 coordinate 11,094, forward strand.
CCTCGTAAGGGTCTTCATTAATTTCAACAAATCCCGATGGTAGGGCCCATTTCCCCTTTCCAGGCTCTTCTTTCCTTTTTATAAGGAGTACCTCTCCCGCGTCATTAAAAACAACAACTACTACAACGGGTACGGGATTTTTATAAATAAAAAGCTTACAATAACTGCAGTAGTAGTGTACTCGCCCATTTTCTTCGATTTTACTGATTTTATGTCCACAGTAGGGGCAAAACTGCACCTCTCTTTCAAAGCTTATCATCTCTTGAAATTTTATAGTTTTGTGCATGTTTTAGCAATTATAAATCTTCGGGCAGTTTTAAGTTTGACTATTTGTTTGCAATGCCTTAAATTCATAGCTATGAAAAAGTCAATATTTTGCGTGTTGCTAATTCTGGTTGTTCAGGGCGCTTATGCCCAGTTCAGCTTTACGGTGAACAATAATCTGTTTTTTACGGAGGACCCTAATCCAACACCTTTTGGGACAATATCTATCGAACCTTTTGGGACGGTTTTTTCATATGGGAGCAGCGATACTGCTTCTTATACCACCTACTCCCTTTTCAATAAGGTAAGGTTGAATGTCTTTGATTATATCGAACTGGGAGTCTCGATTCCATTCTTAATTGATAGAATGACAAAAAGTTCACAGGTTTACTTTTCCAGGGGACGGGGAGATATTCTCCTTAATATAAAATATAACTACCCCGTATCGGAGAATTTGACCTTTGCTCTCTCTCCTTATATTTCAATACCTTATGGCCGAACAAGAATTGTGGATGTGGACTCCGCAAAGCCAGAAACCTTATTTCAGGGTGGTCTACTCAGGGACTTCACAACAGGCTCCTACGATTATGGCGTTAAGTTCATAGGTGGTGCGAAGGTTAGAGATTTTTCTTTTAGCCTCAATTACGGCTATTTTTCTTCATACAGGCATCTTCTTACTAAGAATCCACCGGAGTATCATCTCATAAGCACTTCGCTAACTTATAGTTTTCAAAATTTTACACCCTTTGCTGAACTCCTTCTCGGTTTTTACAGTAAGGGAGATTTTGGAAAAGCCCCTTCTTATTTGAGCTTCGGCACAAAGGTTGATATAAATCCATTTCTTGAGGGGAAGGTTGCTTTAGCTTTACCCTTAGTTAGGCGAGAATCCATTAGTCCGGTTGTTCCCGATGATTCAAGTTATCCTGGTTTATTATCAAGTTTTCCTAATTATGGAGAAGGTGTGGTTCTCTCACTCGGGTTAAGTGTTAAAAACATTGTTTATAACAAACAGTCTACCGCAAGATTAACATTGATAGTGAAGGATCGTTCAACTGGGGAGTTTGTGGAAAATTGCAGGATAAGGGTCGGTTCAAGGGAATACTTTTCACCATCAGGGGTTTTGTATATTCCTTCAGTCAAGGCAGGAGTTCAAAATTTAAAGGTTTTTGCCGATGGATATGTTGATGTGGACAAATTTATAGAAATTGAGGGTAATACAAATACGAAAGTCGAGGTTTTGCTTGTTAAAAAGTCTGTCCCCGTTGTTTTAAAAGTAAAAAACAGCAAAATGGAGCCTATAAAGTATGCAGCAGCTTTGATTTCCGTTGAAGAGGGAGTCAATACGGCAGCAGCTGATGACGAGGGAATAATAAGGTATGTTATGGATAGGAGCAAACCGCTTAGCATTTACGTGTCTGCTTCAGGTTACTTGGGACAGAACTTTTACATTGACCCTTCCTTCGAAAGAGACTCGGTAGTCATAGATGTGATTCTTATAGAAGAAAAGGATGAGGTAGCAGTCTTACCAATCATCTACTTTGATGTAGGAAGTTACAGGATCAAGAAAGAATTTTTCCCATTTCTCGATATCATCGGGAGGTATTTGGTGAACCATCCGGACTACAGGCTTGAAATCATAGGGCATGCATCAGCAGAAGGTCCGGAAAGATTCAATCAAATATTGAGTCTCAGGAGGGCAGAGGCCTGTAAAAAGCATCTTGTTATGCGCTACAGGATAGACCCCGACAGAATCATTGTGAAGGGGTTTGGAAAAGATGTTCCTGCGGTACCCAATAGGACAGAATATCAAAGAAGTATCAACAGGAGGGCTGAGTTCAGGCTTATCCCCCCTGAGAAATAATTTTCGCATGCATTCTTCAATGGGTTTGTTCAGAAAAAGCCCTTTAACATTACAAACATTAAGAGGATGAAACTTACTAAAATAATCGCAACCGTCGGTCCGTCTATTTCTGCCGAAAGCTTAATGGAACGTCTGATTAAGAGTGGTGTTAATGCCCTTCGTTTCAACTTTTCCCATGGAACTTATGATGAGCATTCAAAAAAAATCAAATGGGCAAAAAATTTGCAGAACAAAGGTTATAACTTTGCGGTATTCGTTGATCTTAGTGGTCCGAAATTTCGTATCGGTGAGGTTACCGGGGATAGGGTTGTTTTGAAAAGGGGAGACGAATTTGTCCTTACTACGGAAAAAATTATTGGAAATAACCGAACTGTTTACGCACCGCTTGAAGGAGTAATTCCTTATTTGAAGAAGGGCGATACGGTTTTGTTATCCGATGGCACTGTCGAGCTTAAAGTGAAAAAAATTACGAAAAACTCCGTTATTACGAAGGTTATAATGGGGGGAGAAATCTCATCCCATAAGGGAATTAATATCCCCAACAGAATGCACGGGATTTCTGCAATTACAGAAAAAGATATACAGGATATGAGGTTTGCGATTTCTTTGGGTGTACGAATTTTTGCGATCTCTTTCGTTGGTGGGAAAGAAGACGTTATAAGAGCAAGGGAAGTTTTAAAGCAGGAAGGAGTTAATGGATTCATAATTGCAAAAATTGAACGGTTTGAGGCGGTTGCGAACTTTGATGAGATTTTGGATGTTGCCGATGGTATCATGATTGCAAGGGGTGATTTGGCTGTTGAAACACCTTATGCCAAGGTTCCCATTCTTCAAAAAGAGCTTATTCTAAAGACAAGAGAGAAAGGTAAAGTAGTTATAATCGCAACGCAGATGTTAAGATCTTTGCTCTTTAGTCCACTTCCGTCGAGGGCGGAGATTTCTGATATAGCCAACGCGGTTCTTGATGGGAGTGATGCCCTTATGCTGTCTGAAGAGACTGCCGTTGCAAAAAATCCGATAAATTCGGTTAGGGTGATGAAAGAGATAATCAAAGAGGCTGAAAGATTCAGAAAGAAAAAGGGTGAAGGGTTGCCATTAAATTTAAAGGAGAAAGAAAACATTGAATGGCAAATTGCAAGGAGCAGTTTTGAACTCTGGAAGTCTTTAAGAGCAAGGCTCATCATAACTCCCACAGCGAGCGGTGCAACCGCTTTGAGGATTTCTGCTTTAAGACCACTTGCGCCCATAGTTGCTCCCACTCCTGATCCTGGGGTTTGTGAGTTTTTAAATCTGTCTTTTGGGATTTATCCTTTAAAGGTGGATGTAATGAGAAATCTTGATGAGTTAATTTATAAAGTCAAAGATGAAATCTTTAAACGTAGGCTTGCAAAAGAGGGTGACCTGGCGGTGATTACTGCAGGTTACCCCTTTGGGAAACCCGGTTCAACAAATATGGTAAAAGTAGAAAAATTGTAGGGGGTGTTTATGCTTCTGTACATAGTTATTTTAGCAGTTGTCATTTTAGCCTCAATGATAAGAATTTTGAGGGAGTATGAAAGGGCAGTTATCTTCAGATTGGGTAGGCTGATTGGTGTCAAAGGTCCGGGCCTTATAATACTCATTCCTTTTATTGATAAGATGGTCAAGGTTTCCCTGAGGACAGTGGTGCTCGATGTGCCTCCGCAAGACGTGATCACCAAGGACAACGTATCGGTGAAAGTTAATGCGGTTGTCTACTTCAGGGTTATGGATGCTGCCAAAGCAGTTGTTGAAGTGGAAAATTATGCTTACGCAACTTCCCAAATTGCGCAGACTACTTTAAGAAGCGTTCTTGGCGAGGTTGAACTGGATGAGCTTTTGGCTCAAAGGGAAGAATTAAATCACCGTCTCCAGAAGATTATTGATACCCAAACTGACCCTTGGGGTGTGAAGGTTTCCGCTGTGGAAATCAAGCATGTGGATCTTCCGCAAGAAATGCAAAGGGCGATGGCCAAACAGGCTGAGGCTGAGAGAGAAAGAAGGGCAAAGATTATTAGCGCTGAGGGAGAATACCAGGCGGCAGAAAAACTTAAAGAAGCAGCTGAGGTCCTTGCCCAGAACCCGATTACCATTCAGCTGAGGTATCTTCAGACCCTCAGGGAAATTTCTGTTGAAAACGCATCTACAATCGTCTTCCCGATACCAATTGAGTTCTTTAAACTTTTTGTAAGGGAGATAAAAGAGAAATAGGTTTGAAATAATAAGTTAGAGGTTCTGCAGTGGTTTCCCGGGTGTTTTCAGGTACAGTAATAGGGGTCGATGGCGTTTTGATTTCCGTCGAGGTAGACGTCTCAACAGGAATGCCAGGTTTTAATATCGTTGGACTTCCCGAAAGTGCTGTAAAAGAAGCTAAGGAAAGGGTAGTGTCTGCGATTCGGAATTCAGGTTATCAAATACCTCCAAGAAAGGTTACGGTAAATTTAGCGCCTGCGGACATCCGGAAGGAAGGAACAGCCTTTGATCTTCCCATTGCACTTGCGGTCTTAAAAGCGTATGGTTTTGTGAAAAGTGAAGTAAATTTTATGGTTGTTGGGGAATTATCCCTTGACGGCAATGTACGGAGAATCAAAGGTGTTTTGCCGCTTTCTCTCAGTTTAAAAAACTATTCACACCTTGAAGGAATAATTGTCCCTTATGAGAATAAAGATGAGGCTTCTCTATGTAAAACCACTAAGGTTTATCCAGTAAAAACCCTTGTCGAAGCTGTTCAGTTTCTTAATGGCGAAGTTCAGATCGAGTCCAATCTCTTTGATGTTGAATCGGTTTTTAAAAGAGAAAATGTTGAAGATGTAGATTTTAAGGATGTGAAAGGCCAGGAACACGCGAAAAGAGCATTAGAGGTTGCAGCGGCAGGTGGGCACAATGTTCTAATGATAGGCCCTCCGGGTTCAGGTAAAACGATGTTGGCGAGAAGAGTTCCTTCCATTCTTCCTCCGATGACTCTGGAAGAGGCTTTAGAAACAACTAAGATCTATTCGGTTTCAGGACTTCTACCCACAGACAGTCCACTTGTTTATTGCAGGCCGTTTCGTTCTCCTCACCACACCATATCCGATATCGGTTTGGTCGGGGGAGGTGCTAATCCAAGGCCCGGTGAGGTTTCTCTTGCCCATAACGGTGTTTTGTTTTTAGATGAGCTTCCGGAATTCAACAGATCTGCACTGGAAGTATTGCGGCAACCTTTAGAGGATGGCCATGTGGTGATAACAAGGGCAAAAAATAGTGTTTCATACCCCTCCAGGTTTATGCTCGTTGCCGCTATGAATCCCTGCCCATGCGGTTATTATGGTGACCCTTTTCATCAATGTACTTGTACTCCTTCAAGTATTTTGAAGTATAGGTCAAGAGTTTCGGGACCACTTCTTGACAGAATTGACATTCAGATTGAAGTACCTGCTTTAAAGGTTGAACACTTAAGTGGACTGGAAGAAGGTGAGGACTCAAAGACTATTAGAGAAAGAGTGGTAAGAGCAAGGGAGATTCAGCTAAGGAGATTTAAGGGGAAGAAAAGGATGTATTGTAATGCCCACATGGATTCAAGAGCCATTAAAGAATTTTGCAGACTTGACGAAAAATCTGAGGAGATTTTAAGGTTGGCCATTGAAAGGTTTGGATTTTCAGCGAGAACCTATTTCCGGATCCTGAAAGTGGCAAGAACAATAGCGGATTTAGAGGGAACTCAGGAAATAACGCCGAAGTGCGTTCAAGAGGCGATACATTACAGGATATTTGATAAAAGGCTACTTCTTCAATGAACATTTCCTATGCCTTTGGTTTAGTGTTTTACATCCTTTCTCTTTTCGTTTTGGGACTTTATCCAAAAGTAAGGATTCTTCCAGTACCTTTCGATGCAAGTTTCCTGTTCCACTTTTTTGCATTTTTTTTGCTATATTTATTCCTTTTTGACAGGTTTAAGAAAAAGGCAACCAGTTTCTTTATTTCTTTCTTAATTGCGGGATTAATTGAACTTTTCCAATGGGTTGCGCCTTCCCGTTCGCCTTCTCTGTTCGATTTCCTTTATGACCTTTTAGGAATAGCAACCGCATTGATAATCGGTTTTAAGGGGAAAGAAACTACCTTTAAGCTGTTATACTCCTTCTTTGGTTTTGGATACATCCCTACGGGCCCGGGTACCCTCGCGAGCCTATTTTTTGCTGTATTAATTTACCTTTCGAAAAATCTTAAAATGATTTACCTTTGGCAGATTTTCATCATACTCTTACCTATAGCTGTAATTGCTTCACAGAAAGCTGAAGATTTACTCACTAACGATCCTGCTGTCTGCGTCATAGACGAAGTAGTAGGAATGGCTTTCCCTTTAATGTTTTTGAAACCCGACATTTTTCTTTATTTGCTTGCCTTTTTATTCTTCAGATTTTTCGATATTCTTAAACCCATTGGTATAAAGAGACTGGATAAGATAAAAGGTGGCATTGGAATAGTCTTAGACGACCTTGTAGCTGGACTTTTCGCACTTATGGTCGTTAAAATGGTTATTATAATCCTTTCACAAGCTGGCATAAACCTTTAACAGGGTCATCCAGACCATTTCTGGATCGTCACAGCTTATGTAAGACATATAAGCGGTTCCTTTGTAGCTCCATGCAGAAATTCTATCGATTCTGTATTCCTTTGCTTTTAAGGCAACTTTCTCTATAAGATGCTCCTCTCCTTTCTTGACACGGAAATTTTGAATCCAGATCTCGCTTTCCTTTGAGTATTTATTGCTTAAGAGGCTAACCATTTTTATCTTTTCTTCCATCCATTCTTCAAAGTTCTGTGGATGCAAAACCCAGTAAGGGTCGGTTCCGAAAACATCGATGGATGGAATAGAAGCATAATGGTCCCAATCAATGTCTTCATCATGGGGCAACAGGCAAAGAACATTTCTTAGTCCTTTTTCTTTAGCATAAGCCGTGATTATTCTCAAGAATTCAAGTTTTGTAAATCCACGAAATGACTTTAGATCTTCTGCTGTTGCTTCTTCCATAGAGCAACCAAATTTTTCTTTGAACTTCTCTTTGCAGATGGAGCAGAAACAGCCCTCTCTGTTAGTCAAAGGTGAGAAATGGGGCTCATCCCAGAAGATAAAATCGGGCTCTAAGGAACTTGCGGAGTCTACCCATTTTTTGATAAACTCAATGGTTGCAGGGTTGTTCATACAGGCTCCATAACCCTTTTTCCCTTCTCGAGTTACGAGTCTCGCTTCGTCGTTGAGGAGTAAAAATTTTGAAAAGGCTTCGCCACCAAAAATCCTTGCTACTCCCCATGGGTCTAAGTATACTTCAAGCCCGAAGTCCTTGGATAGCTTGACTATTTTGTGCATCGTCCCTTCATAGTATTCCATGTCGTTCTCAGAGTAGGTATGAACTATGTAGTCGATTCCACTTTCTTTTATGATGGCAAGATCCTTTTCAACCCAATGGGGATTTCTTACACCAAAGTAGGAAATCCCTTTTTTCACTCCAATAAGTCCCCGGGTTTTAGAATCTTTACCTTTTCCTTCAGTTCTGAAGGTAGGAGTTCTATGAGTTTTTCAGGGTCTGCTTCTATGACGGGGAAGGTCTTGTAATGCATTGGTATAATAATGGATGGTTTTAAAATCTTAAGGGCGTAAGCAGCCTCTTCAACCCCCATCGTGTAGTGGCCCCCGATGGGTATCATAACCAGGTCTGGCTTATAAAGTTCCACAATGTAATTTAAGCCTCCAAATAATCCTGTATCTCCCATGTGGTAGATTTTGAAGCCGTCTTCTAGGGTAATAACAAAACCGGAGGGGTTCCCACCGGGAATTGATCTTTCACCCTCTATGATTGTGGAAGAGTGCGATGCTTCAACCATCGTGAAGGAAATTTCACCTCTCCTTAAAGTCCCTCCAATATTCATGCCCGAGAGTTTGCTAATGCCTTTTGAGCTAAGGTAGTTTGTTATCTCAAAATTAGAAATAATTTCGCTATTATAATTTTTGGCGATCTCTACCGCATCGCCGACATGATCGTTGTGACCGTGGGTTATGAGAATATAATCCACTTCTTTAGCCACGCTTTCTAAATTTTTGTTGTTTGCAGGGTTTGAAATCCACGGGTCAATAAGGATGGTTTTGCCTTTTTGGCTAACTATTAAGAAAGCTGAATGGCCAAAGTACAGAATTTTATGACCATTTAAAAGCATAACCACCTCCCTTTAATACCTTATTGTCTTTCCGTAAACACTTCCCCCATAGTGGAATAGCAATTCTGCCTCATCTTTCCACATATCGGTGAAATACTTTTCATCAGCTTCTGCGAGAAGAATTTCACCCACAAAGATGTAATGGTCACCCCCCTCATATTTAGCGTACAGTTTACACTCTACATAACCAAGAGCATTGGCAATTTTTGGAGGTTTTGTAAATTTGGAGGGGATGGGTTTTATATTGTACTTTTCGAATTTATTAACCCGCCATCCACTTTCGCTTCCACATTTTTCTGCGAGTTCCAGTAGATTTTTTCCAGGTATGTTAAGGACAAATTCACCAGTCTCTTCAATATTTCTTGTCGTTTTGTGACGCTTCTGGAGGGCGATTGCTATAAGAGGAGGATTTATACTGACGGGCATGGACCACGCAACAGTGCAGGCATTGGGTATGCCCTTATTATCGATAGTTGTAACGACCACAACCATTGCAGGGTGTATTACCCTATAAGGGTACTTTTTTATTTCCTTCATTTTCCCCTCCTATTTTCCGATACAAAATTCGCTGAAAATTGAATTCAAAATCTTTTCAGGAATGTCTCCCCAGCCAAAGATTTGATTCAGTGAATTGGAGGCATTTTGTAGATGAAAGGAGACTATATCCAGTGGAACTTTTTTAAAGCTTGAAAGAGCCTCCTCAATTTCAATTTTCGCCTTGGACAGGATTTGTCTCTCCCTCTTGGAAAGGGAGAATTCTGAGGAAGGTACAATAAACATTTTGACCCTTTCTTCAAGTGCTCTTTCCAGTGCTTCAATACCTTCACCGGTCAAACAGGATACCTTAAAGATATTTGGGGTGTTGAATTTTTCAAGCTCTTGGGGAGTTGCCACTAATCCTAAGTCTGTTTTGTTCAGGACTAAAATTTTTTCTTTCTTTATGGAATTCCACTCTTCAATTTCCTCTTTATCAACGTGTCTTGAACCGTCCAGAACGAAAAGGATGAGGTGGGCATTTTCGATAACTTCTCTCGCTCTTGCTACTCCTATTGACTCTACGAGTTCGGGGGTGGCTCTGAGGCCAGCGGTATCGTAGAATCTTACAGGAATTCCGCCGAGAAAAATCTCTTCATGAATAAAATCCCGAGTAGTCCCAGGAATTTCTGTAACGATAGCTCGTTCTTTTTTTAAGATGCTATTGAAGAGACTCGATTTCCCAACATTTGGTTTTCCGGCAATAGCTATGTTAACGCCTTCAAAGATGAGAGAGTTTCTCTCACCTTCTTTGAGTAGCTTATCGAGTTCATCTTTTATTTTTTTAAGATCATCAAGCAACTTTATTTCATCAAGAGGGGGAACATCTTCTTCAAATTCAACCCGCGCTTCCACTTCTTTAATGGCGTTAAGCAGCATATCGGCAACGTTTTTCAGTTTTTTCGAAAGCTCACCTTGAAGTTTCGACATTGCATATTTTACCTGCAGGGCTGAGCGGGATTTTACAAGGTCAAGGAGTGCCTGTACCTGCAAGAGGTCCATTTTTCCATTGAGAAAGGCCCTCTTCGTGAATTCACCGGGTTCAGCAATTCTCGCACCGCACTTTATTAAAAGGTCAACCACCATCTGAGGTGAATATAACCCCCCATGGACGGTAATTTCAACTACGTCTTCGCCAGTAAAAGATTTGGGAGCCTTATAGTAAAGAATTACGGCTTCTTCCAGAGTTTCTCCCGTATCGGGGTCTACAATATATGAATGAAAAAATTTTCCGGGTACAAATTTACCTTTCTTTTCTGCTGGTAGGATGTTGGAAACTATCTCCTTAGCATTGGGTCCTGAAACCCTTATAACTGCGACCCCTCCTATTCCCGTTGGGGTTGAAATGGCGCAGATTGTGTCATTCAATTTTACTTTCTTGGAGCAATGACCAAAATAGTTTTTTCTTCTTCTTTCACAGGATAAAATTTGATATCTTTTATGTCTTTCAGAAAATCCCTTAAAATCCTGTATTCCTCTTCGGTTACAGGATCGAACCTCATTTCTCTCTGTAATTCTCTAACCCGCGCCACAATAGCCAGTGCTTTATTTTTGAGAGTTTCTTCTTTTTGCTTTCTAAAATTCGCAATGTCCAGCCTGATGCTCAGGTTTGGTGCTTTCTTACGTAAAATAAGGTTTAACAGGTATTCTAATTGATCAATAATTTGTCCGTCCTTACCTATAAGCCAGTAAGGATTCTTTGCATTAACATTCACAGAATACCTCTTATCCCTGGGTATAATTTCCAGCTCTACTTTTACACCCAGGAGGCTGAAAAATTTTCTCAAAACACTCTGTATTAAATCAACTTCTTCTGGTTTCAGACAAACCCTGATTTTAGCGGGTTTTGTCTGAATACCATCGCTTAAAACAACGAACTTAATAGTATTTTTCTCCAAATTAAGTTCCTTCACTGCCTTTTCTATGCATTCTTCAACGGTATTTCCTACGATGTCGGTGAAACGTTCATGTGCCATGACGACCCTCCAGTCTCTTTATAAGCAAAGCCTCTAAAATTCCCAAAATATTAAAGGTTAGCCAGTATAAAACTATACCTGATGGCAAAGAAATAAATATTATTACAAATAAGGCGGGCATCATATACATTAACATTTTTGATTGGGGGTCCGTGGCGGTTTGCTGGATTCTTGAAAGGATGATCGATGTGGCCCCCATAAGTATTGGAAGTACATAATAAGGGTCCTTTTCCGATAGATCTCTAATCCATAGGATAAAAGGTGCCCCCTTAAGGCTTATAGAATTAGTGAGAATTTGATAAAGTGCAAAAAAGATTGGCATCTGAATAATTAAAGTAAGACAACCTGAGAAAGGATTTACGTTGTATTTCTTGTAAAGTTCCATCATCTCTTGTTGTAACTTTTGTGGATTATCTTTATAAATCTTTTGAAGGGTTTCCAGTTTGGGTTTTAATTCCTGCATACGTTTGGCGGCCAGTACCTGCTTTCTGGTAAGGGGGAAAAAGGCCATTTTCATAAGTAGAGCAAATATAATGATTACAAGCCCATAATTGGGTAAAATTTTGTGTAGCAATCGCATAAGGGAATAGATTATGTAGGCGAAGGGTTTGATTAAGATAGAACCAAAGTCAAAGGCAGAAGCCAGAGCAGGATGGTTTTTTTTGAGGATATTGTAATCTAAGGGTCCGAAGTAGACAGTAAAGCCCTTTCTGTTTGAAACAAAAAGCAGTTCATCCTTTGAAATAGCAATTTTACCTGGATTTTTGAAGTTTAAAATTCCTGTGAAAAAGTATTTGGTTCTAATGCCAAACCATGTAACCTCCTGAAGGTCGTATTCCTTTCTTTCTTTAAGCTTTGATATAGGTATTTTTACCGTGTTTTTAAGCCGTAACAGGTATGAATTGAAAGGCTCTTCTTGCTTAATATTTTTTTGTGTGAATTTAAGCTTGCCCTTCAAATATGTAATAGGGGTTCCTGTCCCGGAGAACTCCACATCATAGAGGTACTTGTCTGGATAAAAGGTTAATTTTTTGGAAATTGTGCCATCTTCTGAAATCAGTGTGATCCTAAAGGTTGAATCTTTTATTACAAAGCTATTTACTGAATCATCGATTTTGTATGTCACATCTTTTTCGCCCCACGCTATAGTTCCATTTTCCAGCAGTTCTATTTCACTAAGAGCGCCGACCTTTTTTACTTTGTAAGATAGGAGTCCTCCGTCGGTGGAAAAGGTGGCAAAATAGAGTGGGGTTTCTACTTTAAATAGGGTATCAATGGATGTTGTTTTTTCAGGTTGGATTTCCAGAGTTTCTTTAACCTTTACCGTGGCACTTTCCTGCACAGGTTGGGGCTTTTGAGGTGTAGTTTTAAAGAACAAATATTGCCAAACAATGAGTATTAGAAGAATAAGAAGGGTAACAATAATAAAGTTTTGTGGTCTTGTTCCTTCATCCATTTGTCTTTTACCTCACAGGGTCATACCCCCCCTTGGAAAAGGGGTTACACCTAATTATCCTCCAGATTGACAATAAAATACCCTTAATTAATCCTTTTTTTTCTAATGCTTCAATGGAGTAGTGGCTGCAAGTTGGATAAAACCGGCAAGTTCTTGGTAAGAAGGGTGAAACAAACTTTTGGTAAAACCGAATTATTTTAATTAGGGTTGAGGCTGTGAGTTCACTAAGTCTATTATGTCTTTTATTATTTGAAGTTGCAAAACCTGAAACTTCAAGTTGAGCAATTTTGGGTTGCCAATGATTAAAAAATGCCCTCGTAACGAGGACAGATTTGATGTGCGTATTGCTTCTCTTAGTATTCGCTTTATGCGGTTCCGGAGAACTTTCGTTTTTACTTCTTTTGTCGCCGAAAAGGCGAATTTCAGATCTTCTGAGGAACTGTAACATATCGTATAAAAATCCCGTTTTTTCCATTTCCCATCTTTTACAAGTTTTTTAACTTCTCTCGTCGTTAAGGAACTTACTTTCAAACGGTGAGTCTCTTCCTGCCCTTTGCTCTGCGCCTTGCGAGAACTCTTCTTCCTCCCGGAGTGCTCATTCGTTTCCTGAAGCCGTGCGTTCTCTTTCTATGAATAATGGAAGGTTGAAAAGTCCTTTTCATTCACGGTCCTCCTTTTGATATAGAATTAATATTAAAAATGGGCGATGGAGGATTCGAACCTCCGACCTTCGCGATGTCAACGCGACGCTCTAACCAACGCTGAGCTAATCGCCCGTCAGGATTATATTATAAAGCCAGTATTACAAAAAATCAAACAATCTTCTTTGCTTTGAGTTTATTGGCTGAGTTCCTCCAAGTGTTTTAAAAAATAGTCGCAGGTTTCCCTGTCAATGTTGCATAGTCTTATTTCCCTTAGGTTGTTTGCCTGATTTTTTAGAAAGTCTATGCAGGTGTTCAGGATGATTTTAGTTCCTCTATCCTTCGGAAATCCGAAAATCCCTGTGCTTATAGCTGGCAAGGAAATCCTTTCACATTTTAATTCCTCGGCGATTTTGAGAGCGCTTAAAACAGCATTTTTGAGTTTTTCATCTTCATCCCCTTCTCCCCACTGGGGTCCAACGGCGTGAATAACGTACTTTGCTTTAAGGTTACCTGCAGAGGTATAAACTGCACTGCCAACGGGACAGTATCCAATTTTATCGCTTTCTTCCTGGATTATTTTTCCACCTTTTCTCACTATCGCCCCTGCGACGCCTCCGCCGTGTTTTAAATAAGAATTGGCAGCGTTGACAATGGCATCAACTTCTTCCTCAGTAATGTCTCCGAGGACTACAGTTAAAGTTCTGTTGTTTATGTGTTTCTTAGCCAGTTCCACAGTTTTTTAATTATAAAGTTTTTAGGGTGGATTTTATATGGCTCTTTGTGGCTATTTTTGATGTTACCTAACCTACTTGACTAAACAGAAGTTTAGGTTTATAATTTTGTCGTTGAGGAGGTGTAAATGTTAATTATTTTAAATTTGCTACTCGCTCTCACGCTGTCCCAGGGTTACTCTATGGAGAAACCTGGGACCATTCTTGCCCGCTCAACTGCTAACGGATTGACTGTAACATATAATTTCGGAAATCTCGGCTACGATATCGTGGAGATTGGAGGCAGGAGATTCGTAAAATTCAAAACGGAGAATCTTGGGGTTCTTCAGGAACTTGGCAAACCCGAACTTCCAGCTTGGAGAGACTTCATTGAGGTACCATATGGAGCGGATGTAGAAGTTAAAATAGTGGATCTGAAGACGGAGACAATTTCTTTAAGGGAAAAAGGAATTGATTTAAAAGTTAAACCAACGATACCACCTGTGCCCAAAATTCCAGGCGCGAAACCACAGCTTGTCATAGATGAGAAAGCTTATGCTTCTTCCGATTTTTACCCAACAACATTTGCCGATGTGAGTTATGCCGGCCTTTTAAGGGGTCATAACCTGTATACCCTTAACATATATCCTGTTAGATATAATCCCGCAAAGGACGAACTGGAGGTAATTACAAGCATAACCGTTGAGTTAACCTTTAAAGGCGGTAACCTTGCAGAAACATACAGGAATCTTGAGAAATACTATTCACCTTACTTTGATTATTCCCTCTCCAAGAAGGTTTTGAACTATTCAGCTTTCCATTTCAAACGAAATCCTTCTCTTCCTGTTGTTTATCTTATCGTTACTCCTGCAGAATGGGTAGATTCCCTACAACCACTTATTGAATGGAATAAGTACAAGGGGTATGATGTGAGAGTTGCAACAATTCCGGGTGATATTCCAGCTGGTGATACAATTAACGTGAGAAATTATCTCCAGAATGCATACCTTAACTGGTCCAACCCTCCAACCTTTGTGGTCCTTGTAGGAGATGTGGATAGGATAGGTTATTTTAGAAGTACCGAAGCCGATAATCCGGCAAATGATTTGAAGTATGAAGACCTTGATACCAATGAGTCTGAATATTTTCCTGATGTTTATGTTGGAAGGCTTTCAGTGGCTAATATAACCCAGCTTGGTTATATTGTTAGAAAGACGGTTACCTACGAGCAGGTACTCTGGTCTTCTGGAACGGCATGGGCCCAAAAGGCATTCTTCATAGCTTCGGCAGATGGATATAATCACGGAATTGCTGAGAACACTCATAATTATTGTATTGCTAAAGTCAGAAGTTATGGAATGACCGCAGATAGTGTCTATGCCTACTACACCTCCGGTTCTCCTACGATAATTACCAATGCTATAAACGATGGTAGAAGCCTTGTAACTTATTCAGGTCATGGTTCAGAAACAGGGTGGGCAGATTACAATGGACTTAATTACAGTGTAACCGATATTTATAATAATCTTAACAATCAGGACAAATATGTTTTTGTACAAACCTATGCCTGTTTAAGCGGTTCTTATGCTTTAACCGGT
>CAZZKY010000082.1:0-2327 GCA_964654765.1 uncultured bacterium
AGTAGGAGAAAAGGGTGTTGCACAAACCCCTATAGATTCTAAGGGTGGTATGTGTCTCATCCATGGAGAACTGTGGAAAGCAAAAAGCGACGAAAGGATTGAAAAAGGGGATGAAATAGAAGTTTTAAAAGTAGAAGGCCTTACTTTATATGTAAAAAAATGTGAAAAATAGCGCATCAACTACGAAAAATTTTTCACACGATAACTTAACATCCATGAAAAGGTTATAAATCTCCAAATAAAGTGTAAAAATTATTTCGCATCCTTGCATTTAAAAATCCCCTAAAAATTAGCATTTTTAGATCGGCACAAATTTTGCGGTATTTCTTCCCAAAGGAGGTGGAAATGTTTCAATCAATATTAACACTTATATTAGTGAGCAGCAGCATATTTTTATCTGATACTCCTAACGATGTTCCACAGCATTATGCGGATTTCGTGAGTGGGCGCTTTTCTTATCACAGCCACACCTTTTCGCTTCAAATCCATGTAGGAAGACTATTCCAGAACTATTCCGGCCCTATTTACATTTTCATAAACTCCGATGGAGATGAAAACACGGGATGGAACAATACAGGCTATATTTCAGAAGATGAATTTGAACTATGGGGTGCAGATTTAATGGTGGTCGTTAATCACAGATATCCAAATAATTCGGCACTTTATACCTTAAACAGTGACGGAAGCCGTGTATTTTTATCCACTATACCCTGCTCCATCGTGAGGACCACAGAAACTCTTTCCAGAATCGTATTGGTTTTAAACAATTTACCAGGAGATACCATTACTGTAAAGCTCTTTATGAACGAAGAGGGTAACTGGGGAGACCTCTTCCCGGACAATTATCCAGTAATATTAATAAATGACACTCAGTTATCTAACCTTTACCGAGACTAATTCACCTACGGGGGTAAGACCTATGATTTTCTCAATTCTTACCCTTACAAAATCACCTTCTTTGAAACTACCAGGGACTACCACGGTTATATTGTTTTCCGTTTTCCCTTTAGAGTATTTAGAACTCTTTCTTGAAGGCCCGTAAATGAGTATCTCGTATTCCTTCCCTATCATCTCCTTTCGCCTTTCGTATATATTCTTGTTCACTTCCGCTATTAACCTCCTCAGCCTTTTTCCAGCCAGGTCCTCGTCCACTGATTTATCCCTGTATTTGAAATATGCAGGAGAGGGATTTCTCGGCGAATAGATAAACATGTACGCATTGTCAAACTTAACCTTTCTCACCACATCGAGGGTTTCCTCAAAATCCTCCTCCGTTTCAGTAGGAAAACCAACCATCAAATCTGTTGTTATTGAGGCCGAAGGAATCTTTTTCCTTATAAAATCAGCCAGTTGCAAATATTCTTCTTTCGTGTACCCTCTGTTCATATCTTTCAAAACTTTAGTTGAACCTGATTGGAGAGGCAGGTGAAACCAAGGTTTAATGTGCTGTGCATTTTTCACAACTTCAACCACTTTCAAACTCATATCCCTCGGGTGAGAAGTGGTGAAATAGATCCTCGGAATTCCAATATTTCTATCGATGAGCTGTAATAAATCGGCGAAATCAAAACCCTTGTAGTAATAGGAGTTTACATTTTGTCCAAGAAGCGTCACTTCAAGAGCACCTCTCTCTTCCGCGTATCTGAGCTCCTCAAGAATTTCTTCTGGTGACCGTGAATATTCTCTTCCTCGGGTATATGGAACAACGCAGTAAGAGCAAAAATTATCACATCCTTCCTGGATCACAACATACTCAAGAACCCTTCTTACACTTCTTCCGTTAAAGCTAAAATTGCAAGCAGTTTTGAGTTCAAGGAAAGCTTTTCCAGAAAAACCATTCTTAATCACTTCAGGAATAATTTGAAAATTCCTTGTCCCGACAACTAAATCGGCGGCTTTTAAAAGCTCCTCACCTCTTTGCTGGGCAGTGCACCCCATTAATACAACGTATTTACCCCTTTTTTTATAATATTTGGCAACGTCAATTCCTTTTTGTTCCGGCTTACCCCTCACTGAGCATGTGTTTATGATAACAATATCAGCCTTTTCAGGTTTACCGGCAAAATTAAATCCCTCTTTCCGCATCAAACTGTCTACAATTGCAGAATCATATTCGTTCATCTGACATCCAAAGGTAATTATGTAATAACTTTTCATAGTCTTTAATTTTAAACGACCGCATAAGGACTTGGAAGTTCCAATCTTAAAAATTACAATTTACCCATGGAGAAAAAACCGGAATGGATTCGAAGTAAGTTTATAGCTAATGAAAAATTTGGCCGTGTGATAAAAACCTTAAAACAACTGAACTTACACACAGTTTGTGT
>CAZZKY010000083.1:0-7165 GCA_964654765.1 uncultured bacterium
AGAAAGGATTCTTATAGCAGCAAGGGATGTCTTCGGTAAAAAGGGTTTTTATGAGACAAAGATGGAGGACATCGCAAGGGAGGCTGGAGTTGCAAAGGGTACTCTTTATCTTTATTTCCAATCTAAAGAAGAACTGTACCAATGCCTAATAAAGGAAGGTATCAAGTATTTTATTCATAGGCTAAAGGAGGCTATTGAGGTTCATGATGCCTTAGAAGATAAAATTAGGGCGCTAATAAAAACCCTTATTCTACTCATTGAAGAAAACAGAGATTTTATTGTTAGAATGGTGTATGAGATTCCCCTTGTGAATTTGTGGAATGACAGGATTAAAAACGCAATCCTTGAGGAGCAGAAAGAATTTACCGAATTCTTGAAAAGTTTGATCGAAGGTTCATTGAAGAAGGGGCTTATTTATGAAGGTAACGTGGATATTTTGTCTAATGCATTGATAGGGATGGTTATGAGGCCAATATTTAATAGTTTTATGAACGGTACCATATCAGAGGATATTGAAGAGGAAGTATTTCAAATCGTTAAAAGGGCATTTTTGAAAATTTAAAAGGAGCAAACTATGGTAAGCTTGATATTTTTACTAATTACATTAAGCGATACACTGTATCTTACCCAAAAAGATGCAGTGACAATTGGACTTCAGAGGAGTCCCCTTTTGCAAGCTTCAATGGCTCAGGTTGAGGCTGCCAGATCTCAAAAAATGCAAGCGCGTTCGGTTTTCTTTCCACAGGTGAAAATCGATGCAAGTTACAGAAGAGTTTCCATTGTTCAGGAGATGAAAAGTTTTCAGCTGGATAGTCTTGTGATGACACCCTCCGGCGCATTTATTCCCGTTGGACACACTGTATCTTTTCCCTTTGGACAGAAGGATAACTACAATATCAATGTAGGGGTGAGTCAGGCCGTTTTTACCTGGGGTACTTTAGCAAGAACATACAAAATCGCTGCGTTAAACCTGCATGATAAAATTCTCTCTGATTCTGTAAATTCAGAAAATTTGGCTTTTCAGATCAAGCAGCTTTACAGTTACGCGCTGTTGCTTAAGGAATTTGTTAACCTATCTAAGAAGGTGGATGAGGAGCTTCTCGAACATTATGAAACCACTCGTAGAAAGTATTCTGTTGGAACCGCTACTGAAGTCGAGCTTCTCCAAGCTGAGGCAAAATATAAAAATAACAAAATTCAAATAATGGATGCTGAAAGGTCCTATAAGGATGTTATTGACATGTTGAGATTAGTAATGGGAATTTCTGACTCTGTTGAGATTGTCCTTGTTGATTCCCTTGTAATTGACACCGCTTATATTGAAAGTCTTGTTGCCTTAACCCTCGACGTAGATTCCAGATACGATTTGAGAAGTCTTTCTTTGAAGGAAAAAATTTTGGATTTATCTATGAAAAATTATTCTGCATCTAATCTTCCGACGGTCTTCTATTCTTTTAACTATTTGATTCAAAAACCCTTTGGATTTGAGAATATTTGGAAAGACTACTGGGCCTTTACGGTCGGATTGTCTTTCCCTCTCTTTGACGGATTTAAGGGTAATTACCAGATGAAGGAAGCATATTATCAGAAAAAGGCGCTCTCTTATACCATTGCACATCAAAGGAATGCAGCTGCTCTTGAATTTGAAAAGGCAAAAAGAAATTTGATGTTAGCTCTTGAAAAGTATGAAGTTCAAAGAGAAAACCTGCGGGTTGCTGAAATTCTTTATAATACCGTGAAGACTCAGTATGAGATGGGTCTTGCGACCCAACTCGATTTTGTTGATGCAGAAACCAATTATTTTTCGCAGAGGGTTTTACTTTTACAATCTATGGCGGATTGTATTTTTAAAGCAATGGAAGTCGAAAAAGCCTTGAAAGGAATAAAGTAGGGAGGTTGTCATGAAAGTTTTTAAAAAGGTTGTTATGCTCCTTGTGATTTCCGGAGGCCTTTTTGCACAAAGCGAAACTCAAAGAAAGTTTCTTGTGAAGGCAGATAGGGTTACTATGGGGGGAATTGAAGAGTATATCTACACCTACGGCAGAGTGACTGGGCTGGAAGAGGCAGCTGTTTTTCCGATGATGCCAGGAAGGGTTGTAAGCATTTTAAAGAGCGAAGGCGATACGGTAAAGAAAGGTGAAGTAATTGCCCTACTCGATAGAGAGATTCCTGGTGTGAAAACAGAGTACCTCCAAATTACAGCCCCTATTGATGGAATTATAACCCTGATAAATGGGAAAGTAGGGCAAATGGCTCTTCAAAGCCAACCGTTCGCATATATTGTATCTGAGAAACAGGCTATTGAAGTAGGTCTTTCATCGGGTGATTTAAAGAGGGTTCAGGTTGGAGCGACAGCTTACGCCGTAAAGGATGATAAAGTGGTTTCCGGTAAAGTCATTGCAAGATCTCAAGGAATTGACCCTATGAGTTTCACAGGAAAGGCAAGAATCGCATTAAATGAGAATGTGTTACAGTACGGTTCTGTTGTTAAAGTAAAAATTGTAGTAAAAAGAAAACTACAGGTTTTAATAGTTCCGGAGACTGCCCTTGTGGAGAAAGGTGGTAAAACCGTCGTTTACGTAATCCAAAACAATACTGTTAGGGAAGTTCCAGTGGAAGTTGGGATTGTGAGTGAGGGTAGGGCTGAAGTGAAAGGCGATCTCAAACCAGGGGACCTTGTTGTAACGTTAGGAGCTGAGGGACTTTATGATGGAGCCCCGGTAGAAATTGGAGGAAAATAAACTATGATAAAGTTTTCTGTTAGGCACCCTGTAACGATTTTGATGTTTATAGGGGTATTGTTGGTTCTTGGAGTGGTTTCCCTGTCAAGAATGGGACTTGACCTTTTACCCCAGCTGACCTACCCCGCAGTTACCGTTGTTACGCGGTATGAGAATGTTGCGCCGGAGGACATTGAACAACTGATTACCAAACCCATAGAGAGCGTTGTTTCTACGGTTTCCGGTGTCAAAAAGGTTACTTCTCAGTCTATAGAAGGGGTCTCAGTAGTTATTGTGGAATTTGAATGGGGTACAAATCTGGATTTTGCTGCACAGGAGGTTAGGGATAAAATCGGCCTTATAGAGAGATATTTACCTGCTGATGTTCAAAAGCCAATTGTTTTCAAGTTTGATGCTTCGATGATGCCTGTTGCTCGCTACATTGTGACTTCAGATAGATACTCATTGACCCAACTTAAAAAACTCCTTGAGGATGATATTAAGCCATTTCTTGAAAGGGTTGAAGGAGTGGCTACAGTTGATGTAATGGGCGGAAGGGAAATCGAGTACTGGGTTGAGGTGGACATACCAAAACTTCTTGAAGGTGGTGTTTCTTTTAATCAGATTTCTCAGATGCTACAGCTCAACAATTTTAATTTTCCATCAGGTAAGGTTGATGTAAGGCATAAAACTCTCCTGATCAGAACAGTAGGAGAATACAGCAGTATAAGGGACCTGGAAAATCAAGTGGTTGGTTTCAGGAAAAACGGACTCCCCGTATTTCTTAAGGATGTGGCAAAAATATACGTAACAGAGTCAGAAAGATTAGGATTTGCTAAGAGTTTCAAGGATGAAGCGGTAATGGTCTCGGTTTATAAGAGGTCCGGTGCAAATACTGTTCAGGTAGTACGGCGCGTTGATAAAGCAGTTGCAAGAATTAGTCAATGGTATAAAGATGTGAAACTCCAAAAAGGTTTTGATCAAGCCCGTTTTATAACCAAATCGGCTTCTGAAACAATAAATACTGGGATTATCGGCGCTATTCTGGCTGCCATAATGATTTTTCTTTTCCTTATAGATTTAAGGCCCACCCTCGTTATTAGTCTGGCAATCCCCCTTTCTGTAATTATATCCTTTACAGTTCTTTACTTTCTTGGATATTCACTGAATATGATGACTCTTGCGGGAATAGCTCTTGGGGTAGGAATGCTGGTGGACGCCGCCGTTGTTGTTGTTGAAAATATTTTCAGACACGAGGAACAAGGAGAAGAGAGGTATATTGCAGCGATTAATGGAGCGGAAGAGGTCTGGACGGCTATATCAGCTTCAACTTTGACTAATATTGTGGTGTTTCTTCCTCTTATTTATATAGGAGGAATGATAGGTCAGTTTACAAAGCCTATGGCAATAACAGTGGCGGTTACTCTACTGGCTTCTCTCCTTGTAGCTGTAACGATAATACCCGTTATGACTTCAAGTTATATTACGCAGGCTGTGGCCTTGAAGGAGATGAGAAAACGCTATTGGTTTACCCCGTTGAGGGATTTCTATCATAGATTGTTGACCCAATTCGTTTTACCAAAAAGGGGTATTGTTTTAATACTTACGATAGTTCTGTTTATCGTGTCTATACCTATCTTAAAGTTCATTGATAGGGAATTTATGCCTTCGATGGACATGGGTACAGCGATAATTTCCGTTGAACTTCCCCCAGCAACGAGTCTTCAAGAAACAGAACATTATGTAGATCAACTTATAGATATAGCAGAGGAGTATCCTGAAGTTGAGAGGGTAATGGCTATAGGTGGTTTGTCAAGCGGTATGATATTTGGTACTTCTCAGGGTAGCAATACCGCTACGCTAATGATTCGTCTTGTGGATGCGGCAAAAAGAAAGAAGAGTTCAATGCAAGTAGCGAACGAAATTTTACAAAAAGCTCCGATTTATGAAGGGGCTACTGTAAAATCTATGGATCTTGTTAATACCCTCTTTTTCGGGGGTGCAGGGAAACCTGTGGAAGTTTCCCTTTATGGTAATGATCTGGAAGAACTCCTTTCCCTTGCAAATAGAGTAGCCGATGAGATTGGAAAAATTAAGGGCATTTCAGGTATAGAGCTTTCTTTTAAAAAGGCAAAACCTGAATTAAGAATTAACATTTTGAGAGATAAGGCAGCATATTTTGGACTTACTCCGATTCAGATTCAAAGGGAACTTCAAATTGCTTTTCAAGGAGTAACTACTACAAAACTGAGATTAAGGGGAAAGGACTATGACCTCGTTTTAAAGGCTGATACCACCTATCTGAAAGAGAATGTGGAGAAACTTTACTATTTTCCTATAATTACTCCCATGGGTGCTGTAATTCCACTAAAGGAGATCGCTGAATTTTCTTATGATTTCGGAGCTGTACAGATCGATCGTGAGAATCAGTCAAGGGTGATAAAGGTTCTTGCCGACATACGTGGAAGAAAGAAGAGCGAGGTATTTTCTGAAATCAGAGATAGATTATTTAAACTTTCATTACCTGAAGGTTACAGTCTTCAAATAAAAGGAGAACTTGAACAGGTTCAGGATATGATTAAGAATCTCGGGATTTCGATTTTTGCTGCTATCCTTCTTGTTTACATGATTCTCGCAGCTCAACTTGAGTCATTAAAAGATCCAATTATAATTATGCTGACAATTCCCCTTGCTTTTGTTGGGATAATTTGGGCTTTATTTATTACTGGAACAACAATTTCAGTGCCTTCTATGGTTGGTGCCTTAATTCTCGTAGGTGTTGTGGTAAACCAGGCGATAGTTATGTTAACCTTTTACAAAGAACTTAGGGAGAAAGGCGTTGGACCACTGGAAGCGGTAATTGAGGGTTCCGTTACAAGGCTGAGGCCTGTCCTTATTACTAACCTCACCACGATCTTTGGACTTATTCCAATGGCTCTTTCAGGTCATACTGAGGGTGGTGCTTTGAGGCAGCCCCTGGCTGTTTCTATGATCGGCGGGCTTGTAACTTCTACAATAATGACCTTTCTTGTTGTGCCAGTAATTTATACCTATTTTGAGAAGATAAAGACGAAGTAACAAAAAGCCGAGGTTGTTTAAAAGGCGAGAAAAGAGCAATTGAAGGAATTTTGTGGCCGTCCCGCTTCGCGGGACGGCCACTTGCTTTTTAAACAGATTATTCAAATCTATTAGTTTAGCTTTTGTTAAAAGAAATTTACATTTTCCAAGTTAGTCTAATTAAAAGTACCCATTCGATTATGCTAATAAAGGGCGTGATGGGGGCCTTCATCTAAAATATATCGCTCAAAATTTCCAATAAGACTGGTGGAGGTGGCGGGAATTGAACCCGCGTCCAGGGGCCTTGAACCATAGAGCCCTACATGCTTAGCCTGTCTTTGTTTTTCTCCCTCTCACACCGACAGGCAGGTGCTTTGAGGGATAGCCTTCTCGTTTCTCGACCCAAACCCCGAAGGCAAGGGTTTGAGTCCAGCTCCTGTCTATCACGCCCTCTTTCCGAGCAGGAGCACCTCGGAAAGGGACGGCTGCCTTAATTAAGCAGCGTATGCGTAGCTGTAGTTGGCAGTTGTTTTTTGTGGCCTTATTAACGAGGTGGCCACACCCCGGCATGCGCTCTATGATTCAAACCGGCCCTGTCGAATCCAATACACCCCCTCTTGAGAAAGAACAAGTATATTATAAGTGCATAATACTGAAAAGTAAATAGTTTTGCTTTCTTAAAAAGAAGCGGAGTTTTAGGATGGCAACGCCTACCAGTTCCTCTTTTATCTAATTAGCGTATTGAAAATACGTCTATATCTAAGGCAGTTTAAAATTATACGGCATTGGTATTGGGTTTTTTGAAAATTCAGTGTTCCTCAAAAATAATCTATTTGAAATTTTCACGTCTGAACAAGATTTCAGATAAAAAACGTCAACCATATTCCGTCCTTTGTTTTTGTTTAAAAATGTTACGCAAGGGAAAAGTTAACTTAAAAATTCTCTTAGAAGTAAAAATGTTTTGATTGGTTTGTATTTTGCAGTTTTTTAATGGTCAAAGAGCGGTGCAGAATAAAATTGCCATAAGTAGAGGACTTCTCAAAGGGAATGAGGACGTAAAGGAAGAGTATTAATCACGAAACAATCGGGTTGAGTTTATAGTATATTTTAACTTATGTCTTGATATTTATGAATGAACCGGGGGCTCCGGTGGAACCCCCAGGTGTTGATTTGCTCCTATTTCAGTGGTTATGTTCTACTTTACAAGCAGGACTTTCCCCTGCTTTCTCAAATACGGAGTCTCAACTTCGTAAAAGTAAATGCCGGGTTTGGATATGGAGGGCTCAAGTTTTGTCTCACCCGGTGGAATATTCCTTGATATTGGACCATAAACTAATCGACCTGAAATATCGTAAAAGTTGACTGTCAACGGAGACTCTGAGGGAACT
>CAZZKY010000084.1:0-4708 GCA_964654765.1 uncultured bacterium
ACCAGCTTTTGGTTGCTTGGGCAGGTGTGTTGCTTCTAATCCTGTTAAAATTAACTCCTCCTAAGGTTGCACTTTTTTCTATAAATCCTAATGTCCTGGCAATTTTCATTGCAACAAGCCTCATCACTGCTTTGCTTTATGAAGTCGGATTTATTGATTATGTGGCAACTCATACCATTAACCTCATTGCAGCCAAAATAAGGAATCCGGTTAAGCTCAGAGTCTATGTGATGTTAGCCCTTGTAGCACTTACCGGAATTATTTCAAGCTTTATGGAAAATGTGGCTACTATAATGCTTCTTTATCCAGTTGGATTGGAGGTAAGCAAGAAACTTAAAGTGAACCCTTCTCTTCTCCTCGTCGGGATGTCTGTTGCGGCAAATCTTCAGGGCTCTGCTCTTCTCATTGGTGATTCGCCCTCGATTTTGACCGCTGTTTTTGCAAAAATGGACTTTTTTGACTTTTTCTTCTTAAAGGCAATGAGATATAAGCCTTCTTTGTTCTTTGCTGTGCAATTGGGATTCGTTTTTGGACTTCTGATACTTTATGGGATTTTTGTAGGCAGTCTTAAAGGGGGTGAGTATTCTGAAATCAAAGGGTTTGTAAGGGAAAGAGAATTAAAGTCTAAAACCCCTATTTTTATTTTTGCGGGATATGTGTTGGTTTTGATCATTAGCTCATTTATTGAGAATAAACCTGCAAATTATATTGTGTATATCTGCGCTTTTTTTATAATAATCTCTGCCGTCTGGACCCTTGCTTTCTTCAACAGAAGAGTCGAAGAGGAGGTTGACCTTTTAAAACATATCGATTTTCAAACTTTCTTTTTCCTGATAGCA
The DNA here is from genome assembly GCA_964654765.1 of uncultured bacterium. Lineage (GTDB taxonomy): Bacteria > Hydrothermota > Hydrothermia > UBA1063 > UBA1063 > UBA1063. The sequence continues at coordinate 840 of CAZZKY010000084.1, forward strand.
GTATTTATTCTTGTGGGGTCTTTGAGTTATAGTGGTTTTGTTCAAAGCCTTGCAAATTGGTTTGTTTCAGTCTCAAAAAGACTGGGTTCTAATCCGGTTCTTGTAGGGTATATTTTGATTGTAACCGTTTCTATGATCGTCTCTGCCTTTGTTGATAACATCCCCTACACGATGGCAATGCTTCCGGTTGCAAAATCTATGGCGGATTCCTTAGGAGTTAATATGTACCTATTTATTTTTGGGATGCTTATGGGTACTACCATAGGAGGGAATATAACACCTATTGGCTCTCTCTCTAATGTTACAATACTTGGGGTCTTAAAAAGAAATAATTTTGAGCACAGCTTTTGGACTTTTGCGAAAATAGGACTACCTTTTACCCTGGTTTCCTTAGCAGTTAGTAGTGGGTTTATCTATTTAATTTATCGATGAAGGGGAAAGGCGGGCATTACCCGCCTTTCCCATTGCTTTAGTTATTATTCTTCTGCTTTTTTGATTTCGAATTCGTTTCCTTTAGCGTCGATGAGGATAGTATCCCCTTCTTTGAATTCATTTTTCAGCAGCATGCTTGAGAGCTTATTTTCAATTTCTTTCTGGATTAACCTCTTGAGTGGTCTTGCACCCATTGTAGCATCAAATCCCTTTCTCGCGATAAGAGCCCGGGCGGAATCACTCAATTTAAGTTTTATGTTCTTTTCCGCAAGTCTCTTCCTAAGATTATCAATGAGAATGTCCACGATGGAAAGTATTTGATCCCATTTTAATGGATGGAATACTACGATTTCATCAATGCGGTTGAGAAATTCAGGTCTGAAATATCTGTGCACACTTTCGAGAACGAGTTCTTTAGCTCTGTTAAAGTCTTCTTCAAACTCTTTCTCAAGTGCCTCCCTCTCTTTTTTCAGTCTCTCAAGTTCTTCCTTGTAGTGCTTTTCATCTATGAGATTTGCCTTTTTCTTTTCTTCAAGAGCTTGCATTTCTGAGAGTATTTTCTCATATTTTGTATTAAACTTAGATGAGGCCTCTCTCAAATATTCACTCCCTATGTTGGAAGTCATTATAATTACTGTATTTCTAAAGGATACAGTTCTGCCTTGAGAGTCAGTTAGGCGGCCGTCATCAAGTACTTGCAGGAAGAGGTCAAAAACCCTTGGATGAGCCTTCTCGATTTCGTCGAGGAGAATTACTGAGTAAGGCTTTCTTCTCACTGCTTCCGTAAGTTTACCACCCTCTTCATATCCTACGTAGCCCGGGGGAGCACCGATGAGTTTTGCAATGGAATGTTCTTCTTTGAATTCTGACATGTCGAGTCTTATCAAGGCGTCCTCATTTCCGAAGAGGAACTCTGCAAGTGTCTTGGCAAGTTCGGTCTTACCTACCCCAGTAGGTCCAAGAAATAGGAATGTCCCAAGGGGTCTTCTCGGATCAGAAATTCCAGCCCTTGCCCTTCTTATGGACTCTGAAACTGCAGTTATTGCCTCATCCTGCGCAACAACCCTCTTGTGGAGATAGCTCTCCATATTCAGTAGTTTGTCTTTTTCCTCTTCCATCATTTTAGAAACAGGTATTCCAGTCCAGCGAGAAATTATCTCAGCCACATCTTCGTAAGTAACTACCGGTTTTGCTGTTTCTTTTTGTTGATTTTTTGCTTTCTGTAACTCTTTCTTGAGTTTCTTTAATTCATCTATAACCTTTTCCCATTCCTCAATCTTACCTTCTTTGTCTAATTTTTCAGCTTCTTCTTCAAGCTCTTTAATTTTGGCTTCCAGAGATTCGATCTTACTTTTGTCGACGGGAGCGCCTCTTTCTTTAATGGCTTTCCTTGCACAGGCCTGATCAAGAGCGTCTATCGCCTTATCGGGCAGATTTCTGTCCTGCACATATCTGTGTGAAAGCTTAACTGCGGCTTCTATTGCTTCATCAGAAATTTGGACCTGATGATGTTCTTCGTATTTCGTTTTTAGTCCTTTCAAGATCTGGATTGTGCTTTCAATGTTAGGCTCTTCAACCCAAATCGGCTGGAATCTCCTTTCAAGGGCTGGATCTTTTTCAATGTATTTTCTGTATTCTTCAGGCGTAGTTGCACCTATGACCTGGAATTCGCCACGTGCCAAGGCAGGTTTAAGAATATTCCCGGCATCCATTGCACCTTCAGCTCTTCCAGCGCCGACGATATTGTGGATCTCGTCTATGAACAATATGATGTTACCAGCCTCTTTAACTCCATTTATAACGTTTTTAAGTCTCTCTTCAAAGTCTCCTCTGTACCTTGTGCCTGCAAGAAGCCCCGCCATATCAAGCTGAAGGATTTTCTTGTTTTTAAGTTGTTCAGGAACTTCGCCCTTTACAATTTTTTGAGCAAGCCCCTCTACAATGGCAGTTTTTCCAACTCCTGCTTTACCCACTAAAACAGGATTGTTTTTCTGCCTTCTTGATAGTATTTCTATCATTTGTTCGATTTCCTGTTCTCTTCCTATAACAGGGTCAAGTTTCCCTTCTTTGGCCAGTTTGGTTAAATCAACCGTATATTTTTCCAAATCTGGTTTTTCTATTTCCTGAAGTTCACTTTTAACATCTTTCATATTTTCCCTCCTAATATTTTGTAATGATTGCAACAGTTGTGAGAGATAGAAACCTCCTACGCTGGAAGTGTTGTTTTTAAGGGCGTCTATGATCCCGGAGATGGTAATTTCACCGTCTTTTTCGGCGTCCCTGAGGATTTTTTCCAGGTAAAAAGAGTTCTTCGTTTCTGGGCTTTTACCTGTGGTCTCGTATTTAAGTCTTAAAACTATTCTCCTTGAGTCAATGCCATTGTGATATAGGTCGATGAGTGTCGATAGCATTCTGTCTTCCATGTCGGTGAGGTCATATATAACTTTGTTAGTGGATTCTTCATCTAAGGAGTGCTGTCTACAAACTTCGCGAATTTTGTTTACGAAAGAACGTGGCACTCGAATTGTCTCTTCACGCATCACCCAGTTTCCTGTGGATTCTGATGGGAAGAATTCTTCAAAAAAATCAGAGAAGAAATCCTCAAAAATGGAGAATGTTCTTGTTCTTGCCGGTACCCATCTCCTCACTCTAATTGTTGCAAAGTCCCTTTCCCGTTCACCTTTGGCTTCTTTTTCAAGCTGAGTTAAAAGGTGGTCGAGGAAGGCCTCCATAATTGATTTAGCGAAGGAGACTCCGTGTCTTTCTGATAATTCCTCTTTCTTTGAGAGTAAAGCCTCTTTAAAGGAATCGGTGATTTTCGAGATCTGATTATGGAGATTCGATATGATTTTCTCGATTTCCCTTTCCGCGGCGTCGGGGTTTACATCATGTTCTAATAGCCATTTCCTAAAAGGATTCTGCTCTTTTACTTTAAATAGCGCAAGTAGTAAATGGTCGGTATCAACTATAAAGTCCTTTCTTTCCTCTGCCGATGCTTTTGCAAAATTTAAAATTTCTTCTACTCTTTTGCTTTTCATTTCCACCTCCAAATGGATGTGTTTTTGAAAATTATAGTTTTTTAGTATGAATTGTAAAGTGCCGAAAAAAGACATTAAGTGATTGATTTAAGTTTTAAAGCAGAGCTTTTTCCGAATAGCTTAAACAAAAACCGGGTTTTTCTTTTTGTTTTTTACTGTTTGAGGAATTTGATTTGGCTGCGTTGTTCTGACGGATTTTCAATTTGCATCCTGCGTCTAAAGAGGCACTTTTTTGCGATAAATCTTCGATGGGATATAAAAGCGTGTAAGTAAAAAAACACGGGGCCGACGAGATTTGAACTCGCGACCTTCCCCCGTGACGGGGGACGTTCTAAACCAGGCTGAGCTACAACAAGATCTTTCTTAAAGCTTCCTCTCTACTCAAACGCTTAAGTTTTC
>CAZZKY010000085.1:0-16475 GCA_964654765.1 uncultured bacterium
CATTCCCTCACTTATAAAATTCTGGCCTGGGAATATTTTCCAGTGTGCCGTGGGTTAATTCGTGTTTCTTGAGGAGGGTTTCCAGATTTTCATCGACCATTTGCTGAATATATTCGACCTGAGATTCGTTGAGGTGTTTGAACCTACCTTGAAGTTTTAGATATTCGACAACCGGGAGTTTCTTAGGTGGCAAATAGTTTATTGTATAATTTTTGCCATTTTCAATTTCGTACAGTGGGAAAACACCGGTTTGTGTTGCGAGCCTTGCTATCTGGATACTTATATCGGATGGCATTTTCCAGCCTGGAGGACAGGGAGCGAAGATATGTATAAACCTGAAGCCTTTAATCTCCTTAGCCTTTTTAACTTTTCTTATGAAGTCCTCTGGGTAAGCGACATTGACAGTTGCCAGGTATGGTATTTTGTGAGCAGCAAGAATTTCGTCAATGTTTTTCTTAGGCTTGTCTTCAGGGTGTTTTACGGGAGTGGTTGTCGTCCAAGCACCCCACGGTGTGGCACTGGACCTCTGAATACCCGTATTCATATAGGCTTCGTTGTCGTAAACGAAGTAAATTATATCTTCGTTTCTCTCTGCAGCGCCCGATATTGCTTGTATTCCTATGTCAAAGGTTCCGCCGTCACCAGCCCAGGCAAAGACCGTAGTATCTTTAAAGCCTCTCATTGTTAAACCTGCTTTCAATCCGGTTGCAGAAATTGCCGCAGTTTCAAAGGCAGTATGGAAAACAGGAATTTTTAAGGCGTGATAAAGGACATCACCTGAAATAATTGTCCAGCAACATGCTGGTATTGTGGCAACCGAGTTTTCTCCAAGGGCCTTCAATGCTAACCGCATTGCAAGAGCTCCACCACAGCCCTGGCATGCGGCGTGACCACTGTAAAGCAACTCTTCCTGTGGAATGTTCCAATTTTTCATTATCATAGTTTGACCCCCTTCCAGACAATTTCTTCCATTTCTTCGCGGTTTTTCATATCATGGTAGATGTCAATGAAGTCTTTCACAGTAATATCTCTTCCACCTAATCCCGCAATGTATCCATGGACCTTAGGCCTTTCTTTGAGCGGATAGAGAGCGGATTTAATTTCCTGATAGAAAATTCCGTGATATCCGAAGGAAATATTTCTGTCAAGAACTGCTACTTTCTTTCTATCTTTTAAGGCTTTCCTAATTTTTTGGAACGGGAATGGCCTTATGACTCTGAGTTTTAAAAGTCCTACTTTTTCTCCTTGCTTTCTTAATTCCTGAATGGCTACTCTTGCAGTGGAGGTAGTGGCACCAACGGTTACGATCACATTGTCTGCGTCGTCCATCATGTATTCTTCCACAAGGTCATAGGTTCTTCCGAACATTTCTCCGAATAGTTTACCCTCTTTTTCAAAAATTTCCACCGCCTTTTCCATTGCTTTTTGCATTTTATAACGGAACTCCATGTATGTATCAGGTCCGGCAAGGGCTCCATATCCAAAAGCCTTTCCAGGTTCTATTGCCACCGCTGGTTTATATGGCGGTAGGAATTCGTCCACTTTTTCCTGGTCATAAATTTCGACGGGCTCTGATGTGTGGGAAAGTACGAAGGCATCAAGGATTACCATACACGGAAGGTAAACCTGTTCTGCCACTTTGTAAGCAAGGATGATGCTGTCAAAGGCCTCCTGGTTTGATTCTACGTATATTTGCATCCAACCTGTATCTCTTTGAGAGAGGGAGTCGTTTTGATCCGTCCAGATGGACCATGGTGGAGCCATTGCCCTGTTAATATTGGCCAGAACTATTGGGAGCCTTGCTCCCGCTGCCCAGTGAAGCATCTCATGCATCAAAGCTAATCCTTGAGCTGATGTGGCGGTAAATGCCCTTGCCCCTGCAGCGGATGCAGACACACAGGCGGACATCGCCGAGTGTTCCGATTCCACATTTACGAAAATTGCGTCCAAGATGCCATCTGCTACCATTTCTGAGAGTAGTTCCACTACCTGGGTTTGAGGTGTAATCGGGTAAGCTGAAATTACCTGGACCCTTGAAACCATCGCACCATAAGAGATAGCGTGGTTCCCTGTTAAAACTTTTTTAATGGACATAAAGGTCCTCCTTATTTTTCTGGAACAAGTTCAAGAACGCCCCTTGGGCATTCGTTTACACAAACACCGCAACCCTTACAATAATCGTAGTCAAAGGATGGGAAGTTATCTATCCACTTAACTGCACTATCTGGGCAAAACACGTAGCAGTTTCCGCAAGAGTTGCATGTCCCGCAGGAAAAACACCTAAAGGCTTCTTTTATCGCTTCATCTAAGGTTCTTATTTCAGGTATTGCCTTTTCGTGATTGAAGTAATCTGTAATAATCTCTTTGTAAGAGACAACCCGAGGTAATCTCTCTTCTTGGTATTCTTTCCCCTCTTCCTTAGAGGTTAGATAAAGGGCTACGGAGAGTCCATTCTTTATACTTCTTGCAATGTCCTGCTCTTCAGTAACTACAAAAATCTTTTCATCCTCGGTTTTACCCACTTTTGTATCCACAATGTTCATATTTTGAGCGTCAGCAGAGGAGAGCAGAATGTAGTTAAATGTGTTTTTAAGCTCCTGGATGGAAGGTGCTTTATCAGTTATTATTTCGAGCCCAGCGTCATTCAGTACTTTTTCCTCTTTTTTGAGTATGTCTTCTGGGATGGAGTCTCTAACATCGCTAAATAGGCGTTGCCCTTTTGTGAACACAACTACTTTGAACCCGCCCTCACTAAGCCTATAGACAGCTGCCATCAAGGAAGTGGATGTCCCATAAACAGCGACTTTCACTGTTTTTTGACCTTTTATTTCAATTCTTTTCTTTTCTAAGATGAGGTCTCCAAGGAATCTTTCAAGCTCTCTTATAGAGATTTTTTCGTCATATTTATTCCTGTTACATCCTGTTTCACACTTTGCGGGACAAACTCTCCCTGTTATGCTCGGGAATGGATTCCATTTTAGAATTTCTAATCCTGCTTTATCGGACTCGCTTTTTGTCAAGTAGTCAATGAATTTTGGAATTCTGATTTTTAAAGGGCATGCATTTTCGCATGGTGCACTACGTTCACTTATTACAGGCCTTACATTCTTCCACGTCCCCGTTTTCCTTATAAGGGTAACCCCTTGAGATACTGGAGCCTCAGGAAGATCGTTTATCGAATTGACCTTTATGGGTTTAATTTCCATATAGCCTCCTTATTCTCTAATTTTTGTTAGATTGTAAGCTTCTTCGCATGCTTTTTGGTTGGCGTCTGGTTTTACGGGAACTTCCTCAGGTATAGATTCTAAAATGGCTTTAAGCGGAATAAGAGATTCCAGTACCCTTGAAAAAGCACCCAGTATTGCGGTATTCACGATTGGCTGAGCCTTAGATCCGAGCCCGTATTTTATTGCTATTTCAGTGGCATTAACGGTGGCTACTCTATACTTATTAGGAATGTCAAGCTTTTCGGGATCTTCTGAGGTGTTGATTATAATCCAACCGCCTTCCTTAAGCCCGGCAAAGGTTTCGGGTATGGACAAAAGAGTAGAGTCGAGAATGATAAGGTGATCTGGTTCATAGATATTTGAACGAACCGGTAGCTCATCCTCTTTTTCCGCGATCCTTGTAAAAGCTACAACAGGTGCGCCTCTTCGCTCTACCCCAAATTGAGGAAAAGATTGGGCATATTTACCTACCTTAAAGGCAGCGTCTGCAATGATTTTTGAAGCTATAACAGCTCCCTGTCCACCCCTTCCATGGGTGCGAATCTCAACCATCGAACCCTCCTTGATTTAAAAATAGTTTAATCCTAAAACTTTGTGTATTCAATTAACAGAGCCCTAAATGCTTAATGAGAGCAAGAGTTATGTTTTTCAGTTTATTTTTCAGGCTTTTGGGTTTATAATCACAGAAGGAAACAGAGGAGTTTAATATGGTTGAAATTAGATGGCATGGAAGAGGTGGATTAGGAGCAAAAACAGCTGCTTTGCTTTTTGGGGAAGCCATGATGCACTCTGGTTTGTATGTTCAGGCTTTCCCGGAATACGGACCTGAAAGACGAGGGGCACCAGTTACTGCCTATAATCGCATTGATGATAAACCGATTAGAATACACTATGGCGTTGAAAATCCTGATGCGGTTTGTGTTTTAGACCCAACTTTACTTGCTACTGATCTGGTTAAAGAGGGAACCCGTGAAAACACGGTATTTATCGTAAATTCTTCGTTAAATCCTGAAGTTATTAAAGAGAAATATGGACTTCCAGGTAAGGTGTATACAGTAGATGCTTCGCGTATATCTGAAGAAATCCTTGGCCGGAACCTACCCAATACTCCGATGCTCGGCGCATTGATGCGTGTTTTAAATCTTATGGAATTTGAGAAGTTCATTGAGGCAGTGGAATCCAGACTTAAGATGAAGTATAAACCTCAGGTCGTAGAGGGTAATATAAGGGCCATACAAAGGGCCTACCAGGAGGTCAGAGGTTTATGAAAAAGAAAGGATGGAAAGAGTTACCTGAAGGTGCAATCATAAAGAATGTCCCAACATCCCAGGAGTTGAAAACAGGGAGTTGGAGGACCCAGAGGCCTGTCTGGGATCCACAAAAGTGTACGAATTGTTTTCTCTGCTGGTTGTATTGTCCAGACACTTCAATAATTTTAAAAGAAGTAAACGGTGAGCCGAAAGTTTCTGGAATTAATTACGACTACTGTAAGGGATGTGGAATTTGTGCCGAGGTTTGTCCACCAAAAGTAAAGGCGATCCATATGGAAAAGGAGGAATTGTAAATGGCTGAAGTTTTGAAAACGAGGCAGGCTTTAACTGGGAATGAGGCGTTTGCTTACGCAATGAAACAGATTAATCCCGATGTCGTGGCCGCTTATCCGATTACGCCAGCAACAGAAATCGTGCAGATCTTTTCAAAATATGTAGCCGATGGCGAGGTGGATACAGAATTTGTTGCAGTAGAGTCGGAACATTCTGCTATGTCTGCCTGCATAGGAGCGGCAGCAGCCGGTGCAAGGGTTATGACTGGAACCGCTTCTCAGGGATTGGCATTAATGCACGAGATGCTCTATATAGCATCAGCACTCAGATTACCCATCGTTTTAGCAGAGGTAAACAGGGCCCTCTCTGCACCTATAAACATTCATTGTGATCATTCTGATACCATGGGTTCAAGAGATGCTGGTTGGATTCAAATTTATTGTGAGAACGCAAACGAAGGCTATCACTCTTTAATTCAGGCTGTAAAAATTGCAGAAACGGTAAATCTACCCGTTATGGTAACACTTGATGGTTTTATAATTAGTCACGGTATGGAGGTTGTGGAAACCCTTGAGACCGACGCGGTGAGAGATTATCTGGGGAAACGTAAGCCCCTTTACAATGTGTTAGATTATGAAAATCCTATAATGGTAGGCCCCCTTGATCTTACAGATTACTATTTTGAGCACAAAAGGCAACAGATCGAGGCAATGAAAAAGGCAAAGTCTGTTATCGAAGAGGTTATTACCGATTACAATAAGCGTTTTGGCTTTGATTTTCCAGTTTTTGCTGAGGCTTATAGAATGGAAGATGCTGAATATGCGATTCTTTCAATGAGTTCTGCAGCTGGAACAATGAAGGAAGCCGTTGATATAATGAGAGAGAAGGGGGAGAAGGTTGGACTTGTCAGGCTGAAAGTATTCAGACCATTCCCTTATGAAGTGCTTCAGGAGCTCTTTAAAAACGTCAAAGCGATAGGCGTAATGGACAGGTCAGATTCTGTTAATACCATGGGAGGGCCGGTATTCAATGAGGTAAGGTCTGCACTTTATGACCTCAGTTCAAGGCCGAAAATAATGAATTTTGTGTTCGGACTTGGAGGTAGAGATTTCCCACTCAAAGATGCACTTTACATTATTAATCGTGTAAAGGAACTTAAAGAAGGAAAAACTTTAGATTTTGTTGAATATGTTGGTGTGAGAGAGTAGGAGGAAGAAAATGGCCGATAATTTTTCTTTAAGTTTGAAAGAACTTGCCAGAAGAAATGTAAGCCTTGCACCAGGTCACAGAGCCTGTGCAGGTTGTCCCTTCCCTGCAATCATAAGGATGACCCTTAGTGCATCAGATAACCCGGTTGTCGTGGCAAACGCTACCGGCTGTATGGAAGTTACAACTTCAATATTTCCCTTTGGTTCGTGGCCTGTTCCTTGGATTCATAGTGCTTTTGAAAACGCTGCTGCAACGATTTCTGGTGTGGAAGCAGCTTACAAAGCACTGGTGAGAAAAGGAATAATTTCCGCTGATAAGAAAATAAAATTTATTGCCTTTGGTGGCGATGGTGGCACTTATGATATCGGTCTTCAGTCCCTATCCGGGGCCGTCGAGAGGGGGCATAATTTTCTTTATATCCTTTATGACAACGAGGGATATATGAATACAGGAATTCAGCGATCAAGTTCAACGCCTTATGGTGCAAGCACAACTACTTCTCCGGCAGGAAAAGTTCTACCCGGTAAATTACAGCATAAAAAGCCCATTGTTGATATAATGGCCGCTCATGGGATACCGTATGTTGCTCAGGCGTCAGTTAGCCACTGGAATGATTATGTGAAGAAGGTGAGAAAGGCTCTTTCTATTGAGGGGCCAACATTCATTGCGGTTTATTCACCCTGCGTTCCGGGTTGGGGATACCCGGAGAATAAGAGCATCGAAGTTGCAAAAATTGCCGTTGAGTCTGGTTTTTGGCCACTGTATGAAGTCGAAAATGGCTATTACAAAATAAATTACAGACCAAGAAATCCTATTCCCATTGAAGAATTTGTAAAATCTCAGGCAAGGTTTGCTCATTTGATCAACTATCCTGAAGCAATAGAGGAGCTGAAGAGGTTTATAGAGGAAAGATGGAAGTTCCTTGAATTTATGGAAAAAAGAAGGGAGATAGAAGGGGTAAAAGAAAATGTTTAATAAGGTATTAGTTCCAATAGATTTTAGCCCCGCTTCAAAGACAGCTTTAAATTATGCCATTGGTTTGACTGGTGGAAAGAAGCAGATAGTACTGATTCATGTTTTCCCATCAAAGATAAGAGAAATGGTTATTTTTCACGATATTCCCGAGAGGGTGAAATCTCTCGAGGTGCAAGTTGAAGAACTTCGGAAAAGGGCAGCTTCAGAATTAAAAGAAATGGCGGAATCTTTAAGTGAAAAAGGAATTTCTGCAAAGTCTATCTTTATTGAAGGGGAGCCAGCCCAAGGAGTGATAGAAGAGTCTTCGAAAGGTTATGACCTTGTTGTGGTAGGGATCCCTGCGAAAAAGGTCCAGATTGCAAACACATCCTACACTATTGTAAAGGGTGTTAAAACAAACTGCCTCGTTGTGAAAGAATCAAGAGCCAAATTTACATTGAATAAGGTTCTTTTTGCTGCTGACTTTTCTGAAGCTTCTAAGAAAGCTTTTAAGGAGTTTGCTCTTAAATTCAAAAAGGAATTTGATGTTGAAATGACGGTTTTGAATGTGTTTGAACTATATCCTTTACCATATGTTGAGCATGGTGCGACATGGCTACTGGGTGACCTTGAACAGGTAAAAAAGAACTTAGAAAAAAGGCTGATATCGGAGTATGAAGGGAAGGGTATTAGCTATTCTGTGATAGAAGGTGCTGACGCAGGAATTGAGATTGTTGATTTTGCGGACAAAGGAAGATATAATTTAATTATACTCTCAAGAGAGGAAAAAAGCTGGGTAGAAAAGGCTTTTTTAGGCTCTGTTTCAGCAAAGGTTGTAAGGTTAACGAAAAAACCAGTATTGATTTGCCAAACCAAATTAGATAGTTGATGGTAAGCGGGTGTAGCTCAGGTGGTAGAGCATCAGCTTCCCAAGCTGAGGGTCGCGGGTTCGAGTCCCGTCACCCGCTTTTTTCTGATGGAGGTTAACTTTGAGTCTTATTGAGGAAATTTCTCAGCAATACAAAATTTCGCCAGAGTTAGCAAAAGTTCTTGTAGAAAAGGGTATTAGGAATCTCGATCTTGCTGAAGCAACATTTAATCCAGTTCTTGAGAATTTACAACCCCCATCAACCCTTCCCGATTTAATCCCCGCCGTTGAAAGAATATTAAAAGCTGTTGGGAAAGGTGAGAATATTTTGATTTTTGGGCATGAAGATGCAGATGGTATAACTTCGACGGCAATTATGATAAAAACTTTAAAGGTCCTTGGTGCAAATCCTTACCATTACATCCCCTCAAAGAAAAACGAAGCATACGGAATAACAAAATCAGCGATTGATTACATAAAGGGAAAGTACAATCCCACACTAATAGTAACTGTTGATTCGTGTACTTCTTGTTTTGAAGGTGTCGAATATTGTAAGGAGCAGGGTATTGATATTATAATTACAGATCACCACGAAGTTAAGGAAACACTCCCTGAAGCGCTTGTAGTAAACCCTAAGATCGGCGGTGATTCTTTTCCTTATCTTGCGGGGTGTGGTGTCGCCTTTAAAGTAGCATGGGAACTTCTTTCCTTAAAATTTGGCTGGGATTTAAATCGTATTAAAGAAGAAATACCAGAACTTTTTATCTTTGCAGCAATAGGAACACTGGCAGATCGGGTTCCTCTCTTTTGCGAAAACAGGATTCTATATGAAGAAGGAAAGAAGGCATACGAATGGTATAGGATGAATTTTGTAAAAGCTTTCGAGGAGATTCGCAGACAGAGCGGATACTCTAATGAGAGGCCCACGCTTGAGGAACTTATACCTATAGTTTCCTCGGGAAAGTCTGTGAATGGTGAAAACTCAGGGGTACAACTGTTGCTCTCTGAAGATGTTGCTTCCGCTGAAGAGATTCTTAGACCTCTATGGGAAGCATCTACCAGTTGGCAGTTGAAGGCTCAGGCATATTTAGAAAAAGCGAAAAGTTTAATTAAGGTTGTTAGAGATTACATTGTCATCGATCTTCAGGATGCAGAACCTCAATACATTGGTTTTGTAGCAAGTCAACTAAAAGATGCCTTTAATGTGCCTGTAATTGTTATGGGAAGAAGAGAAGATGGTATAGTTGTCGCAGAAGTTAGAGCTCCCTATGGTTTCAATTCCCTTGATATGCTAAACTATTTAAGTGACCTCTTCATAGATTACGGCGGTCACAAGCCTGCCAGTGGTTTCAGCATGTATGAGCGTGATATTCCAGAACTTTTTGAGCAGATTGAAAGTTATTTCAAGCTTCATCCTTTTGAAAATGTAAGTCTTTTCTATGATCTTTCTTACAACAGAGTTGAAGATAGCAAACTGGAAGAGCTATATAGGCTTGGGAGTGTGGGTGTTGAGGTAAGGGTACTTTTCAATTCTGTGAAGATTGGCGAACTAAGAGAATCAGTTAAAAACTACCCTGTTATTGACCCTGAAAATCTTCTTGACCTATACCACGGGGATGTGGAAGTAAAGGTTCTTTTAGTCACTTCTCCCAATGGATTTAGAGTGGATAAATTAGTCCGTGCTTAATTTTTTAATGTGATCGTATCCAAGGGCTGAAATTTCAAAAAGTTGATTTCCTAATTTTCCCAAGACCTTTCCTGACCCTTGGAGAACTTCTCCAATTTTTGTAATGCCTGGAAATTCTATCTCGTCCCTGGACGAAAAGCAGACTTCATATTCTTCACCGCTGGAAATTAGGGTGAAGTAAAAGTTTTCCTCATTTCTGAAGTAGTTAAGTTCTTTAACGTATGGGATGTTCTCCATATCAATTACAATATTAACTTTTGACGCTTCTGCTACTCTTTTGAGGTCAACTCCAAGTCCGTCTGAAATGTCTATTGCTCCCCCGAGATTATACTTGAATTTTAATTCCCGAATTTCCTTAATTCGTGGTACGGGATGCGCCACTTTTTCTCTCAACTTTTTGAAAATTACTTCGTCTTTGTTTGGTTTTTTAAGTTCTCTGAAAAAATAGTACACTCTGCCGATGTCTCCAGTTATATAAATTTTTTCACCGGGTCTAAAGTTATTTCGTCTCAAAATGTAATCTCGTTTCACAACTCCCACAACAGTCGTCGTAAGCCTCCAGCGGTTTCCGTGAACGATATTGCCACCGCCTATGGAAAAACAGAATTCATCCTGTAAAATTCTTATCCCATTATAGATTGATTTGATACTTTCCACCTGTAGTTCAGGTATTTCGAGGTCTATGAGGATGGTAACTGGCTCACCTCCCATAGCGGCAATATCTGATAGTGCACCTGCTACCGCCCTGTATCCTATTTCCTCAAAGGTAAGAATTTCCTTTGTAAAATGGACATTTTCTAAGCTTGTGTCAACAGTTACGAGGTAAGCAAGGTCATCGTAGGCCGGGATGGCAAGGGTGTCGTCACCGTTGGGTATGATTAAATTATCTTCTCTACCCCAGTACTTTGAGAGAATCTTGAGTAATTCGTCTTCATTCATTTTTTTCTGACTTTTGATAAAGCTTAAATATTAGTTCCAACTTATCTAAGAAGGCCTTTGCAACTTCAGGATCAAATTGTTCACCCTTCATATCCTTTATGTATTCAGCTGCATCATCAAAAGACCAGGCAGATTTGTAAGGCCTATCGGAAACCAAAGCATCAAAAACATCTGCGACCTGAACAATTTTGGCTTCCAGCGGAATTTCATCGCCAGCAAGTCCGTAAGGATAACCATTCCCGTCAAAACGCTCATGGTGGTACAGAGCTATATTTTTGGCCATTTTGAAAAGTGGATATTTTGATTCTCCAATTATTTGTGCACCAAAAATAGTGTGTTTTTTCATAAGTTCCCATTCTTGAGGGTTCAGGCGCTCAGGTTTGTTGAGAATATGATCTGGGATTGCCACTTTTCCTATATCGTGCATAGGGCTTGCGTACAAAATTAATTCAGAAAATTCGCGAGAAGTATTCAGTGTTCTGGCAATTAAAAATGACACTTTTGAGATTCTTTTTATGTGATCACCCGTTACTTTATCCTTGAATTCTGTCGCAGTTGATAGCATGTATATTGACTCCAATTGGAGTTCTTTTAGGTCTTCCATAAGCTTGGCGTTCTGTAAAGCTGCAGCTGCCTGTGACGCAAAAAACTTCATCAATTCTATAGTCTCTTTTTTAAAAGGAACTATTTTACCGCCTTCCCTCGCATTAACAAGCTGTAGAACTCCAACCACATCGCCATTGGAAGCGATCAAGGGCATGGTTAGTGAAGATTCCACGGTGTAGTCAACTCCAGAAAGGGCTACCTGATCAAAGACAAATCCCTTTTCGTGGGCGCTTTTTCTGTCCGGGAAATGCAAAATCTCCTTCGATAAAGCCGAATATCCAGACAAGCTGTTTTTTGACAATGGAATTTTTTTAACCGAAAATATGTCAACGATATCATCAGCTAAAAATTGTTGTTTTAATACTTTATTTTTTGAGATCTTAAAGATAAGGTGAGCATCCTTCAGTGTATAAATTGTTCCCCCGTCACAATTTGCAAGTTCTATTGCTTCGTCTACTATTTTTTCCAAAAGCTTGTTAGTGTCTCGCTGGGATGAAAGCGATATCCCTATTTCGTACAAAATTTTATAAATCCCATAGTCATCCATGTGTATAAATCTAATGGGTATAGTTTGGTTATTCAAATTAGAAATTTTATCATTAAATTAATGGAGATTTTGAGAGAAAGGTATGATGTGATCGTTGTTGGGGCTGGGCATGCAGGTATAGAGGCTGCTCTTGCTTCTGCGAGGATGGGTGGTAAGGTTTTAGTTATTACTATAAACATTGACCAGATTGGACAGATGTCTTGTAATCCGTCAATTGGAGGACTTGCTAAATCTCATTTAGTTAAGGAAATCGACGCCCTTGGTGGAGAAATTGGTGTTGCTGCAGATGAGACCGCAATTCAGGTTAAACTTCTCAACACGTCTAAAGGCCCCGCCGTATGGTCCTTAAGAAGCCAAAACGACAGGAAAAAGTATAGAGAGAGAATGAGAGCGGTTTTAGAAAAGGAAAAGAACATCACTATTGTTCAGGATGAGGTTATTGAGATTCTCGTAGAAGGAAGAAAAGTCAAAGGTGTTAAAACAAAATCGGGAATGGAATACTATGCCCATTCTGTTGTTGTAACTACTGGAACGTTTTTAAATGGCTTAATACATATAGGACTTGTTTCATTCCCTGCAGGAAGAGCAGGGGAATTTCCCTCCGTCGAACTTTCAAATAGTTTGAGGAATCTTGGATTTAAGCTTGGTAGATTTAAGACAGGGACGTCTCCAAGAATTGACATTAGAAGTGTAGACCTCTCAAAGATGGAAGTTCAAGAAGGTGATAATCCACCCCGTGGTTTTTCCTTTAGAAACCCGATACTTAAAATTGAACAATTACCGTGTTATGTAACAAGAACTACACCTGAAACTCACAAAATAATAATGGAATCCTTGGCCTTTTCGCCTTTATACACAGGGAAAATTGTTGGTATAGGCCCAAGATATTGTCCATCAATTGAGGTTAAGGTAGTACAATTTGCTGATCGCGAATCCCACAGGGTAATACTTGAACCAGACGGAAGAGATACCTTTGAGTACTATTTAAATGGAGTTTCTACGTCAATACCCGTTGAATATCAATTGAGAATGTTAAGGAGTATCCCAGGTCTTGAAAACGTTAAGGTTTTAAGATGGGGTTACGCAATAGAATACGATTACGTTTTGCCTAATCAACTCTATCCTACATTGGAATCGAAACTTATAGAAAATCTTTTCTTTGCGGGGCAAATTAATGGAACTTCTGGCTATGAAGAAGCGGCTGCGCAAGGTATAATAGCCGGGATTAACGCGCTTTTGAAGATTGATGGTAAAGATTTTGTCCTTTCGAGGTCTGAAGCCTATATTGGCGTCTTAATAGACGATCTTGTGACAAAAGGAACTGATGAACCTTACAGGCTTTTTACTTCTCGCGCTGAATTTAGATTGGTATTAAGGATGGATAACGCCTGTGATAGGCTTATGAAATACGGTTATAATCTGGGACTTATTAAGGATTCCGAGTATCAGCAATTTCTGAAGCAGAGAGAAACTTGGCTCGGCTTGATAGAAAGACTGAAGAATATTACTTTAAGGCCAAGAGAATTTAGTGAAAAGCTTGAGAGTATTGGAAAACCCGTTTTGGAAAGCTCCATCTCCGCTTATGAATTGTTAAAAAGGCCAGAATATAGCTTTGATGACCTGGTAAAACTGGGTATCGTTGAGGATTATCCTTTTTACATTAAGGAGAGAGTGGAAACGGAAATTAAATATGAGGGATATATTAAGCGAATGGAGAAGGAAATTGAAAGGTTTCGAGAACTTGAAAGATTTAAAATTCCGGAAGATTTTGATTACGAACAAATCCCGGGCATTTCTAAAGAGGCTTTAGCCAAGTTAAAAAATATAAGACCGCAGAACCTTGCCCAGGCTTATAGAATTTCCGGAGTCAATCCGTCAGATATCATGGTTTTATATTACTATTTCGAAAATTTGAAGGACAAGAGGTAATGAAAGACCCTTTAAAATATGCCTTTAACCTTTTAAAGTTCCGATTTAGAACGGAGAAAGAACTCAGAATGAGGATGAAAAGAAAAGGATTCAGCGAGGAAGAAATTAAATCTACATTGGACCTTCTGAGACAAAAGGGGTATCTAAATGAGCGTCTTCTTGCAGAGGAACTTGCGGAAAAATACCATTCTAAAGGCGTTTCTCCGAGAAAAATAGGGGGAATTTTAAGAAATTTGGGAGTGGGGAATGGAGTGGTAGATGAGACCTTGCAGACATTAGAAATTAATGAAGAGGCCTTAATTAAAATAGTGGAAAAAATTACCTGTGGCTCTAAGAAGCTGGACAAAAGAACTTTAAGACGAGTTATGAATAAATTCGCTTATCTTGGATATAATGCCCAGGAGACTTTTGATTTTTTGAAAAAATATGGATTTGAATTAGATTTCTCGGAGTTCTCTGAGTAAGAAGATGGCTCCCACTGTCGCTGCGAAGTGATGGGTGAAAAACCTCCAAACTACGACAAATA
Organism: uncultured bacterium; assembly: GCA_964654765.1. Classification (GTDB taxonomy): domain Bacteria; phylum Hydrothermota; class Hydrothermia; order UBA1063; family UBA1063; genus UBA1063. Next base: position 14,037 of record CAZZKY010000085.1, read on the forward strand.
TTCCAAGAATTTCTTTGTTCATGTAGTCTTTGAATATGAATAGTCCAACGCTTTCGGCTATTCCCGTTCCGCCCGGTGTGGGCGTCCATAAAAGCCCTCCCTGAATTAAGGATTGGAATGAAAAGGCTCGCCCAAAGTCTATAGGGGAGTTAAAAGAGTAGGATAGGAAGAAAGGTATTAAACAGATGGAAAGATGAGTAGCAATGGATGAGAGCATCGCTAAAAGGAGTATCTTTTTATTTGAATTTTTAACAAAAGCAATTGTTGTTTCTCTAAGGGAAAGGATTTCTTTAACTATTCGTTCCCTTTTTACAATTTTCTTTACCAAGTTGGGCAGAAATAATGCAATGGAGTAGAGAAGAAAGATACTTGCGACAAGGATTGTGGCATAGATAATAATTCCCCTAACAATTCCAGATGGTGGGGGCCATATATATTTTAATGAGATTAATACAGCAATTAAAATTGTTGAATAACCAATAAATCCGCGAGCGGCCAAGAGCGCCGTCGCTCTTCCTAATCCAATTTTCTTTCTGTTTAAAAGCACAATTTGAACGGGAAGCCCAGCAACTTGGAAAGGGGAAACAGCTGCCAAAAAAATTCCTATGGTTATTACTTTGATTGCAGTAATTAGGTCCATTTTGTGCTCACCTATGCTGAGACTCGCAAGGGTGAATCTCAGACCGTCAAATGTCACATAGGAGATCCATGATAAAAGAGCAAGGAGTAAGTAAGAAAGCTTTGCACTTCTTAAGGCGTAAAAGGTTTCCTTTGAAGTGGTTTTTAGCAGAATGGCAAGTAGAACCAAGACAATAAGGCTTGTTGATAAAATTAAATTCCTTTTTGATAGACCTGGAATTTTCACAGTGATATTATACCCTTAAGACGTCGGTATTTCAAAGACTGCTTTATAGGAAAGTTGAGTAATGATTTAGTTTGCTGAGGTGTCTTCGAGAATGCCATGAGCCTATTTCTGTTTTGTACATAGTTAAGTTTGAAAGGACATTCTTTCTTTAAAAATTGAAAGTATTTGGTTTTTGGTTATTATTTACGCCCATTTTAAGCTTTTTTATTTTGCCAGCCTTGTTCAGTTCTTGTTGTGACATAATTTTCACCGTGTTTTTTCCGCTTTTAGGTTTGCCCTTAAATCCTTTAAATCTAATGATGGATGATGGTTATTAACAGTACCTCGATTTTCCTGCCTGTGGCTAATGAAAATGTATTGGTATAAGTTAACCAATCCAGGAGGCTCTGTGTCTCTCTTCACTCTCCCTCCTGCTTTCTTTGAACAAGTCAGCTCTTAACTTGAATTGACCTTCCTTAGATTTATCTAATTATGGACCGTGTTAGGAAATCTTTTTAATTTAGCACTCCGGTTCTGTCTTTAGCTCTTTTTTAGCTTACTTATAAGAAAATTGAGGCTGTGTTACATCTTTGCTTATTAGAGTTTATTTTTAATAAGACGTTGATGTTTAGAGCAAATTATCTGAGGACTGACATAATCTTGACACTAATTTTTTGTTCGCTTATAATTTTGTAAGCCTCAAACTTAAATCCTGTGTTCCCGGGTTTACCTTTGGGGCTAAAGGGGGTATTATGTTAAGGTTAAAGTTCCTTGTAGTGATGGGTATAGTGTTGGTATTGTCGAGCTGCATCAAGATACCATTGCCCGACAATACCCCGGAACTTGTGGATTTAAGGCTATTGGGTGATGCAACACCACAATTGGATTTCTCCTCCACTGGTGAATTTGACCTCAACGTGATAGCTCTCGATGAAGAGAACACTGTGATAAGGCTTTCTGAAAATCAGGTGCAGGTTGTTTTAGATTCAGTTATACCATCAGGAGGGTCTTATAGAGTCCAACTTGTTGATGTGGTCTATGTTCAGCCGAGCTCTGCAGGGAAAGTGAAGGTTGCTCTCCTACTTGATTCCAGTGGCAGTATGAGTGGCAACGACCCAAATCGGATAAGAGTTTCAGCTTCGAAGGAGTTTATTAGATTACTCCTTTCTAATAACCGTTTACATAAAGCAGGAATCTTCGATTTTGCAGGAGGATATGGCGATGCAAATGGAGATGGTATAAATGACTACTATTTAAGGGTGCTACAAGATTTTGTCTATGTTTCTGACACCGTTAGTCTTTTTGCTGCAGCTGATAGCGCAACTGAATCAGGAGGTACTCCGCTTTACCGATCACTTTGGTATCTTTTAGACTATCTTTACAATAGAAGAGAGAGTGGTTATGGTCATTCAATTCTTGTACTAACTGACGGTGAAGATAATGAAAGTTATCCAATCACCAGTGACAGCGTAATTATCAAAGCAAATAGTTATGGAATACCTATTTATGCGGTTGGACTTGGGGATACCAGTTATATTGATTTCAGTGAATTAAAGCGGGTTGCTAACTCTACAAATGGTGTTTTCGCAAATGCA
>CAZZKY010000086.1:0-4621 GCA_964654765.1 uncultured bacterium
AAGGTTGAAATAAGGGAAATACTGGCTAATAGACTTGCTGAAAAGGCCGATTACAATGATGTGACGAGACTTACTGAAGAAATATTTGAAACAGTTGAGTCAGTCTACGCAGCGTAGGGGAAATCTAACTTCTATCTAAAAACACACTTTAAGAGGCAAAAAGGGAAATAGAACTATTTTATTTCCATACATTCACAAGCGACTTGTCCATTTGATTAGTGTTTTGATAAAAGAGGGTATTAAAGTTGTTCTTGTAGAAACACTTTTTATCTATTTGCATTTAAGTTTTCTTCCAGAGTTCTTAAGAGTTAGGGGATGTGAGTTTATCAATGTATGAGCCATTTGTAGTTAATCTTGAATTTTTCGTTTTAGTCTCTCTACAAGAAGGACTGACCTTTTGTCAGTTTATCCTTTTTTATGTCGCCACACATTATTTGGCTTACATCAAAAAGCAATAGGCGCAAGAGATGTAGCATATATATTACACGATTTTTACTTCTGTAAACTGTATGAGCAGACTGCATACTTATCTCTCGCACAATGCAAAGTGGCGTATTGTAAGGGTGTTTCTGTTCCATTATTTCTTAAAAATCTGAGAACTTTTACAATAGATGAGTTGGTTTTTTTTGATTTAAACTCACAGGCTTATAATTTTTTAACTAATGTGGGAGGTTTTAAATGTTGCCGAAATTCGATGATTTATTAAAACCGATGTTGGAGTGCCTCTCTGATGGAAAAGAGTGTAAGGTTAGTGAAGTGGTTGAGTATTTGGCAAATTACTTTAATCTTACGGAAGAGGAAAGGTCCGAACTTATCCCGAGTGGGGTAGAGCCGAGATTTAATAATATGGTTGGTTGGGCGAGAACGTATTTAAGCAAAGCAGGTTTAGTTGAGTCTCCGCGGAGGGGTTATATAAGGATAACCGAACGTGGTTTAGAAGTTTTGAAAGAAAATCCACCGGTCATTAACACTAAGTATTTGATGAAATTTGATGAGTTCAAAAAATTTTACTTAGGCTCCAGTCAACAAAAAGGGGTTAAAGAGCCAACGGAGACTGTCGAATTAACGCCTTTCGAGGTAATTGAGAGGGAGGTAGATAAGCTTAATCAAGCTCTTAAAGATGAGCTTATGAAAAATATTTTGGAACGCTCTCCACGGTTTTTTGAAAAGTTAGTTTTAGAGCTTATTGTTAAAATGGGTTATGGTGGTTCCTTTGAGGAGGCGTATAAGTTACTTGGGAAAAGCGGAGATGAAGGCGTTGATGGCGTTATAAAGGAAGACTTATTGGGATTAGATAATATTTACCTTCAAGCCAAAAGATACCAGCCCAACCAGACCATTGGAAGAAAAGAGATACAAAGCTTTGTCGGAGCGCTTCACGGGAAAGGTTCCAGAAAAGGGATATTTATAACAACCGCTTCCTTTTCAAAAGAAGCACAGGAGTATGCTGAGAGCCTTAAAGACATTAAGGTGATTCTTATCGATGGTGACAAACTCGTGGATTATATGATTAAGTATAACTTAGGTGTACGAGTCGATAAGGCTGTTGAGATTAAGAAGATTGATTTGGATTACTTTGAAGAATTTTAGTTTTGTGGCATCTTTAAAGGGGTTTTGAGCTTTTTATAAACAAAAGGGGTGTGTTATGTCTAAAAAACTGGGATTTTGTTGGTATCTGGTGTTCATCCTTATAATCGTTGCCGCAGGGATGTATCTCTGGGGCTACGTTAAGGTTAAGCAAATGGAAAAGACCGTGAAAGAGAAAGAGATAGTGATGGTTGAAAGGGCACAGCTTATGGTAAATGAGAACGCTCAGAACCTTCTTAAAGCTACCGCTTTGCCTTTAGTCTGGGCTATAAGAAAAGAGATGATTAGGGGCAACTTTGAGCAAATTAACGAATATATGGAAAGATTAGTTCAGGAAAAAGGCTTTAAGACGATACTGCTTGTAGATGCATCTCTTAAGATACTCCTTTCCACAGATAAGAGGATGCAGGGACAAAGGTTCGCAGATTACTACCCTGTAGAAATTTTACAGGTAAATGACATTTCAATCTCAACTGATTCCTTCAATATTCGTGTTGTAGCTCCTGTTACGGGACTAAATTCAAGGCTTGGCACATTAGTGATCGAGTATCAGCTTGAGAAAATAGGATTATAATAAGAAGTTGTAAAAAACGGATTGTCTTGTTTGTCCAATTTTGCTGAACTGCTCTAAGAAAAGCATATAAAATTTTATAATTAGTAAAAAGGACGTATAATTAGACTATGCTGTTCCCTCTGGAATGGTTATTTAAAGTTGGAGATTTTTGTGCAATAGAGTATAAAGGAAGAAATAGATGTACATCTACGAGGGGCTTGTCGTTCTGATTCAGAGAATTTTACATTGCTGTTCCTAATTTCAGAACCCTTCTATTAGGTAATATTCGGATATTATATTGCCGGCGTAATTGAAAAACTATTTAAAAGTGATGATAACCTTTTTAGTTACCGTCACGTTTTAGTAGCTGATTTTTAAGGTGAAGCGGTTGGGGCACTTCTCGGCTACGATGGTGTTATGAGTGAAAAGGAAGGTCAAAGAACTGATTTTATGTTATTAAATTTATCGCATCTTAACGATCTGGATAAACTAAAGGTTTATAGAAGTTTCAACAATTCCCTTGAGAAGTTTAGTGAAGACGAATTCTACGTTAGTAACCTTGCTATTTATGAAGAATTCCGTGGTTTGGGTATAGGCAAAGCTCTGATGGAGATGGCAGAAAGGGAAGCAAAAAAAACTCGGTTCGAAGAAGCTAATTCTTGATGTAGGAAGCGAAAATGTGAGTGCCCTTTCTTTCTACAGTAAACTGGGATTCAAGATGAGAAAGGAGTACTATATATCTACCGGTATTGGTTCGACCTTTAAGTTTGAGAGGATGGGGAAAGAAATTTAGAAGTTGTTGTTTTGAAAATGATGTTTGTAAGGTTTCTTTTTTTTTATTAGGTGAAATTGTTCAATATGAGACTTGTATCTTGACATTTCACGGTACATTTTTTATAATTTTACTGTACTTCACTGGAGCAATGCTCCAGGACCCCCCTGGTCCGCCAGGGGTTTTTTATTATGAGCAACAAAATTGCTTTTCTAATTGACGGGCTCAACTTTTACTATTCTGTTAAGCGTTTAAAGGTTAAAACAAATTTAAATGCAAAATGGTTTGATTATATCTCATTTTGCGATTTCTATAAGCTTGACTTATCTAAGAAGCTTTCTAAGCAACTTTCAATTCATGGCATTTTTTATTTTACTTCGCTAATTGTTAAGACTGCATCAATGAGCGAGATTGAATTTCAACAGCATAGAACAAACCAGCTACAATATTTGAAAATATTGGCTGACCAAGGGATTACAATTTTAAAAGGGAAGTTTAACCAAAAAGAAGTAAAATGCCCTTCGTGTGATTTTTCTTTTAAAATTCCGGTAGAAAAACAAACGGATATTAATATAGCTTCTAAATTATTTGAAGTTTTGAGTGGTGGTTTTGTGGATGTGGTGGTGATAGTATCTGGAGATACGGATCTTGTGCCAGCAATTGAAACCTCAAAGAAGGCTTTTCCCGGGAAATTAATAGTGGTTGTCATACCATATGGCAACCACAGTACACAGTTGAAAACAGTAGCTCACTTCAATTACAGTTTAAGAGCCGAACACTATGTTAAACACTTACTCCCTAATCCTTATAGACTTAAAACAGGTGAAATAATTTCTAAACCATCAACATGGTAGACTGATTTAACGATATTAAGCCAATTTTTCCTTGCATAAGGCGACTTCTCTTCTGATTACATATGCTGGGAACTCTTCTTTTTGTTCAGCTTCTAAAAAACTTTTATAATTAAACTGAAGTTTGCATTTATGCTGCGTGTTAGATGTGGGCTTACTCAGGATGTGCAAGATTTTGTCAATCTTTTCCTTATCTCAGCTCCTTATTTTCCAAAGGTTTTTGGTGAGGAAATTGTGAATGTCCTTAAGAAATCATTTCAGGATCCAGCCAATCTTTTTAGTTACAAGCATACTTACTTTGCAGAAGTAAATGGTGAGATAGCAGGGATGCTTCTCGGATATGATTGGAGGGGCAAAAGTAAGGAGAATCTTAAGACAGGATTTTTGCTTTTGAAGTTTAGTGGTTTAAAAATGTTTTTGAGGCTTGATACCTATTTAAAATTCAATAATACCGTAGGAAGGCTCGACAAGTTTGAATATTACGTAAGTAATATTGCTACCTATGAAAATTTCAGAGGCATGGGAGTTGGCAAAGCACTGATGGGAAGCGCCGAGGAAGAGGCACAGAAGTGTGGGTGCAGAAAGGTTGTTTTGGATGTAGAGGAGGAGAATTTGAGTGCCATAATGTTTTACAAGAAGTTGGGATTTAAGGAGCAGGAAAGATTCTTGATTTATTTGAGTAACGGGTTAGAACTACGTTTCTTGAGAATGGTTAAGCTTTTATAAAGGAGGATAGAATGTTAAAAGACCTTATCATTAAAAATCGCAGTTACAGAAGGTATCATGAGGATTCTCAAATAAGTCGTGAAACTTTGTTGGAGCTTATTGACCTTGCAAGGCTATCGCCATCCAGTATGA
>CAZZKY010000087.1:0-2671 GCA_964654765.1 uncultured bacterium
CACTACCACATCAAAAACCTCATCCTTAAACGGTAATTTCCTCGCATCGCCGACTATGAAATCGTAATTTAAAGAATTCCATTCTCTGAATTTCTTATATCGAGTCCTATAAACTCGCCTTCAAGCAATTTCGAATATTCAGCCAGCTGACCACCATTATTGCAACCGATATCCAGCAATCTGATCCTATTTTTGTTTATCGTTTTTAGATAGCCATAAACTGCCTGTCTTTTTTGTTCCAAGCGTACTCTTCGACTTCTCTAATTACCATTATCCGCTTTTTGAATTTTTTATTGTTAAAGCTTGCTTCTCATTCTGCTTATTACGAAATCGTGAACATCAATTTTAGCCCTCTGTAAAGGCTACTTTTAAATTATTTCACTCATTCAAACAAATAGTTAGATCTCGATTAAAAAGCGACAGTAAAATCATTCAGGATATCAAATCTTCTCCCGAAATAATACCGTTATTAAGACAATAAATCTTGTCGCAAACCTCTCTGAGCATATCAACGCTGTGGCTAGCAATGACCATTGTGGTCCCGTTTTCCTTCAGTTCCTTTATCTTCGCAATGCATTTCTTCTGAAAATCCACATCTCCTACTGCTAAAACTTCGTCAATCAAAAGAATCTCGGGCTCAGTTGCAATTGCTGTTGCAAAAGCTAATCTGGCATACATTCCGGAGGAGTAATTTTTCAGCTTCATTTTCCTGAATCTCTCAAGTCCTGCGAACTTAAATATTTCCTCGCTCTTCCTCTCTATATCCCTTCTGCTCATTCCCATAAGCACGCCGTAAAGGTAAACGTTTTCAATGGCTGAAAGCTCGGGATTGAATCCAACTCCAAGTTCCAGTATCGGAGTGACTTTTCCTTTAACTTCGACGATCCCCTCATCAGGATATATAACGCCGGCAATTATCTTCAGCAGCGTTGACTTCCCGCTTCCGTTTGGCCCGGTTATTCCAACCACTTCTCCCTTTCTAACGCTGAGGTTCACGTTTCTGAGAGCCCAGAATTCAGTGTAATCCCTCTTTCCAGTTATAAAGGAAACAATTTCCTCAAAAAGAGTGTATCTTTTTTCCGAAGGCATCCTGAATTTCTTTGAAACGTTCTCAAGCCTTATCATAACTTATCATAACACCTCTCCAAAGCGTTTTTGCATTCTGGCAAAAACAATCTGACCGAGAAGAAAGACCATTACTGAGATAAGGGTTGCGATCAGAAATTCATCAATATAAAATTCATCTCTCAGCAGAATTCCTCTGTAAAGCTCGATAAACTTTGTTATCGGATTCAGCATGTAAATGCTCAGGTATTCCGGAGGTATTATGCTCTTCGGATAAACAATGGGGCTTAGGAAAAACAATACGTTGAGAAAAATCTCCCATATCTGGTTGAGGTCCCTGAAGTAAACCATCAGTGCTGAAAGGATCAGGTTCATACCAAACACGAAGATTAAATAAGACGCATGAACAAGAGGGATTATCAAAATGCTTGGACCAACCTTCACACCAAAAAATAAAATTATAGGCAGTATAATCATAATCTCAAGAAAAGAGCTTATTGAGTAGGATACAGTTGTAGTCAGCGGAATTATTTCTCTTCTCAGGTTCGTCTTCGTTACAATGTGGGACTTGCTTATTATCGAGTGCATTCCTACTGAAGTAGCAACTGAAAAGAACCTGAACACAAAGATTCCGATCAGAACATATAAAGCAAAATTCTCAACAAACGCAAATATGTTCCTGAAAACGAGATATAGAACTATGGCAAGCAGAAATGGGGCAAAAAGACTCCATGCAATACCGAAAATTGTACCTCTGTATCTCAGCTTAAACTCGTACTTAGTCAGAGTCAGTATCACGTCTTTTTGTCTCAGATAGCCAAACATTCAGAGCCCTCCAGCCGAAACCGTCGATGTACTCATCAAATCTATCGAACTTTTTTCTATTCTGCAACTCCCTCCTCTTCTTTAAAACTTTTCTGATTCCCTTCAATGCATCGATCTTGGATTTCAGAATTGAAAATTTTCCCATGGAGCAGAAGTATGCAATGGAGGTTAGATTTCTAAGGAAAAAGAACGGCATCTCCTTGAGCAATACCTTGGTCGGAATGTTTTTCAAGATGCTCCACACCCAGTTCCTGCTGTTGTAATAGACAGAAAAATCGGAAAGAAAGCCTGTTGAAGCTGAATGAAAATGCCATGCAACAGCCTTGTGAACGAACCTTACCTTCCAGCCAAGCAGTATTGCCCTAAGACTGAGATCGACGTCTTCGTTGTACATAAAATAATCTTCATCGAATAGACCTGTTTCTTCAAGCATCTCCCTTCGATACGCAGCAGCAGCAGCGCACGCTCCGGCTACGTAGCAGTCAAAATCGTACTGCCCAAAATCTTTTTCAAAAAATCCCCTTTCCATTACTGCCAACCCTCTGTAGATTACATGCCCGGCGGAGTTTATTCTTCCATCGGGAAAAAGTATTTTGGATGCAAAAATTCCAGCGGAGGAATCATTATTGCAGGCTTTAATGATCTCCTCAAGCCATTTTTCATCGAGAAACGCATCGTTATTAACCAATGCGATTATTTCTGAGTCCGCTCTCCTTATACCCTGATTCGCCGCCTTGGCAAATCCCAGATTCTCCGAATTCCTTATGACTTCCATTTCAAG
>CAZZKY010000088.1:0-2864 GCA_964654765.1 uncultured bacterium
TGTACGCGCTGACGCTGAGTGGTATGAATCTTGGAAAGTGAGAAAATATATACGGAAAATTACGAAGGAAACCAAATGTGAAGTATATCGAGATTAAGTTGGGGGCGGAATAAGGTGGTGAAACGAGGATTCAATTTGTAACAATATTCGGGAATTTTCCATCTATTTAATCTTGAGAAAGACACTGACAAATTCAATTTGCGGAGTAATTGAGCCTTAATTTTCAGCGAGATGTATCTGAAATTTGGAAATCGTGTTTTATAACAAAACAGCCGCTCTACGCAAAAATGTGCAAAAAGGCCTCGCTCTTGCGTCATTACTTGGATTATTATTTTAACTTATCCAAAAGCATATTGCAGTTTTTTTGCATTTTGGAGAAGGATTGGAACATTCCATAAAAATTACTATTCTTATGAGCTTGCGATCTTGACTCAGTACGTCGATTTTCTGCTATAATTAAAATATGGTGGACATAAATTTTGAAGACAAACTTTGGAAAGCAGCAGATAAACTGAGAAAAAAGATCGAGGTCCACGAATATAAGTATGTGGTATTGGGCCTTATATTTCTAAGATACATTTCCTTCGCCTTTGAAGAAAAGAGAAAAGAAATTGAACTAAAGGATTCAAAAAATTTCCCTGAAAAATACTGGCCACAACTATTTGAAGATAGAGAGCTTTACAGGGCAAGTGGTGTCCTATATCTGCCTGAAAAAGCAAGGTGGGACTACATTCAGAGAAATGCCAATCAGAAAAACATCGGAGAAATAATTGACGAAGCCATAGAAATCCTTGAAAATGAGTATCCTGATCAGCTCAAAGATGTAGTGCCAAAAATTTACTCTAAGGTAAATCTCGACCAGTACGATTTTGCGTATTTAATAAACCTTTTCTCGCAAATTCATTTTGGGGATGAGCACTACGGAAAGGACATTTTCGGCAGGATTTACGAATATTTCCTTGGAAAATTCACTGAACAAGAAGGGAAAAAAGGTGGAGAGTTCTACACTCCTCGTTCGCTTACAAGACTCATTGTTGAAATCCTTGACGTAAAAGGGGGGAGAATCTTTGACCCCGCATGTGGGTCAGGAGGATTCTTTGTCTCTGCTCTTGAGAAGTTACATAAGGAAGGGATAGAAAAGGAAAGACTTTCGATCTACGGACAGGAGGCGAAGGAATTTGTATGGAAAGTGTGCAAAATGAACTTAGCTATTAGAAATGCAGAGGGCGATATAAGATGGGGAGATTCGTATCACGATGACAAGTTTTTTGATTTGCGAGCTGATTATGTTGTATCTAATCCACCCTTCAATGATAGTGAATGGGGAAGGGATAGAATAAAACCTGAGGATCCAAGGTTCAAGTATGGTATTCCGCCGGAGAACAACGCTAATTTTGTTTGGATACAACACTATATCTACCACCTTGCGCCTCAGGGCAAAGCGGGCTTTGTAATGGCAAACGGGGCGTTATCTGTTGGTAATCAAGAAGGAGAAATAAGGAAAAGAATTATTGAAGACGATTTAGTTTATGGAATCGTTGCAACCCCGCCCAAAATGTTTTACACAGTGTCCCTGCCAGTTTCGCTCTGGTTTATTAGAAAGTCAAAGCCAGACCATATGAAGGGCAAAATTCTTTTTATCTACGCTAAAAAGATGTACAAAGCTATTTCCAGAAAGCAAAACGTCTTTACTGAGGAACATATAGCGAAAATCGTGGAGAAATTCAGGATGTTTGAAAGAGGAGAACCTGAAGAAAAAATCAATGAAATCGGATTCGCGAAGGTGGCAACCTTAGAAGAGATTGCCAAAAATGGATATGTTTTAACCCCGGGAAGGTACGTTGGGATAAAAGTCGATGAAGAGGACATTTCCTTTGAAGAAAAAATGGCTGAATATTCAAAAGAGATGGCTGAGTTATTAAACAAAGAAGCTGAATTAACTAAGAGAGTGAAAGAGGTATTTGAAGCTTTGGGATGGAAGATATAATAGAGACACAGGACATAGAATATAAAGAGAATTTTGGTGAAAGTGCATTACGAACATTATGTGCCTTTGCCAATACGAAGGGTGGGACTCTGTATATCGGAGTATCTGATGAAGGAAAATTGAAAGGGATTAACTTGGATAATGAAATGTTGAAGAACATTTCAGATAAAATTGTGTCCTCCCTCGGTGTTCATCCAGAGATAGAGGTGGAAAAAAGGGAGGGGAGAGAAATATTGAAAATTTCCGTTAAGCCATCTGCTATACCTATTTCTTTTAATGGTAAGTACTATGAGCGGGTTGGAAATACAACAAGAGAAATGAATATTGAAAGGTTAAAGACCTTTTTACTAAAAGGAACAAACTGGGATGCCCTGATAAACAAAGATGCAAGTTTTGACGACATTGATAGAGAAACGATAAGGCTTTTTATTAGGAAAGCAAGAAGCACGGGGAGGTTAACTATATTTGAAGAGGATGCAGATATAAAAACAATCTTCGAACACTTGAAGCTATCTGTTAAAGGAAAACTCACTAATGCATCACTAATATTATTTGGGAAAGATCCGCAAAAATATTTTATAAATGCTGTTTTAAGAATAGTTCGCCTTAAAAATGAAACGACCATTGTTGGGGATAGGCTAATTACAGGAAATCTTTTTAATCAGGTTGTTCAGGGAGAAGAGGCAATTAAAAATTTTATAAATGTAAGATATGAAATCAAAAAGTTAGAAAGGGAGGAAATCTGGGAATATCCGTTACCTGCTATTAGAGAGGCATTGATAAATGCTTTAATTCACAGGGATTATTTCAAGTCTAATGTCCAGACCCAAGTCAAGATTTTTGATGATTACATCTGGTTTTACAACATTGGTGGTCT
>CAZZKY010000089.1:0-13255 GCA_964654765.1 uncultured bacterium
CTTGCCCATCCTTTGAGCGGTGGGGCAGAGGTTCATTTACATCAGTTTTTTTCTTATTTCGTGGAGAAAGGTCATTCAGTAACCCTTCTATGTTCCTCTTACAAGGACCTGAGCGAGTTCGATGAAAAGGATGGGATTCGAGTCATTAGAAAGGGAAACCGATTTTTATTTAATTTCTTAGTTCCCTTTTATGTTAGATCACTCCTTAAAAATGAAGATTTTGACGTGATAGTGGAAGATATTAATAAAATTCCGTTTTTTCTAAGGTTTTTTGTAAGAAAGCCTATTATTGTATTGACCCATCACTTCTTCGGAAAGGTAATTTTCCAGGAAACTAATCCCCTTTTTGGCCTCTATGTTTATCTCTTTGAGAGGTTATTTTTCAAGATGTACAGAGGGCTTCCCATAATAACCGTTTCTGAAAGTACGAAAGAAGAAATGGTGAAACACGGAATGCATGAGTCCTCTATAAAGATCGTTTATAACGCGGTTAATCTTAACTTCTTTAAGCCGGGAGAAAAATCAGAGATTCCATTCATTCTTTATCTGGGTCGATTAAAAAAGTATAAGAGAATTGACCTTTTCATAAAATCTATTAAAGTTTTAAGGGATAAATATTATGCTGGGCCATTGAAGGTAGAAATAGTGGGAGACGGAGATGCGAGGAAGGGCTTAGAAGAACTTGTTGAAAAGTATGGATTAAGTGATATAGTAAAGTTTACGGGGTACGTTTCGGAAGATGTTAAGGCTGAGAAGCTACGCTCGGCATGGGTGGTGATGAACACCTCTCCGAAGGAAGGATGGGGTATCGTAGTTATGGAGGCGCAGGCATCAGGAACACCTGTTATAGTTTATGATTCCCCCGGTTTGAGAGAAGCAGTTAAAGACAATTTTAGCGGGTTTATTGTTCCCTTTGGTAATATTGACTTGCTAGCCCAAAAGGCTTATGAGGTTATTTCAAGGGAGGATCTAAGGAAGAGGCTTTCGGAAGGTGCCAGGAGTTGGGCGGAAGAGTTCGATATAAGTATTTTAAAAGAAAAGTTTTATTCTACCTTTTTTGAATTTCTTAAATCCTGAATGTTTCCACAGATTCCGCATGCCCTGCAGAGTTCCGTATTGCAAGGCGGAGTTAATATTTCTTTTTCTGCCTTCTTCCGCTCTTTTTCGAGAAAAGAGGAATTAACACCAGAGTCTATAAAGTTAAACGGGAGAGTTTTTGCTGTTTCTTCGTCAAAAAGTATTTTTTCTGATTCAATAAGCTTGAGTAGGTCTTTTTTATCCGAAAGGCTTGCCAGCATGGCATAACCCAGTTCCTCACCTGCCCGGGAGAATATAGTTTGAATTAGGGCTCCCTTGTAGCTTCCTATGTGCACCTTAACGTCTTCTGGGATTTTCAAATATTTTAGGCGTTCTGTTAATTCTTTTTTAGTGGTGAAAGGCTGATATTGGAAGGGTGTATGAGGTTTAGGAACGAAAATGCTGAAAGTTACTTCAATTTTTCCGGAAAAGATTTCCCTGATTTGATTTATCAAAAGGCTTGTTTCTCTTATGTTTTCAGGGGTTTCAAAGGGTAACCCCACAACGAAATACATTTTGAGGTTTTTGAACTTTAATGACTCAACCGCTTTTACAAATTCGATTATTTCAACGTTTGATATTTTCTTGTTAATTCTTTTTCGTAAAGTTTCGCTTCCGGTTTCGGGAGCTATGGTTATACTGTTAAGTCCTTTCTTTTTAAGGGTTTCAAGAATGTCATATATTTTGATGTCAATCTTTATCGATGATGGGTTTATAACCCTGAACTTTTGACTAAGGTTTAGAATCTCCTTGATTTGGGGGTGGTCTAAAACGGACCCTCCGACAAGTCCAATATCAGAATTTTCAGGAAATTGATGAATCATTTCTTCATATCTTTCTATTGATATCCATCTCGGTGGTAAATGATTGTAGCTCAAAAGACAGAACCTACACTTGGAGGGACAACTCCTGGAGATTTCCACAAGATTCATTTTGAATGTAGAGTCAGGTGAGTAAAAAGCGCTGAAAGATTGACTAAAATCAAGGTTGTGGAGAAATGTTCTATGTGCTTCCCTTTTTCCTTCCTTTATAGCCCATGGCTTTTCATTGAATAAGTCAAGGTCGAAGTCATCGAAATACTCAACAATTTGTGGAATTATTACTTCAGCTTCACCGATACAAAGAAGATCAAAAAAGGGGGATAATGGGAAAGGATTAGAAGAAACTGCCGCACCTCCAGCAATTAGAATTGGTCTTGCTCTTTTTTCAGCAAGAGGTTCAATTCCTGCCCCAATAATAATCTTTAAAACTTCTAAATAGTTTGGCTCATAATCTATTGAGAAAAAAAGGTAATCAAAGTCCTGAAGTTTTAAGCCTGTCCTTAGTCCCGTAAGATTTTCCGAGGTGAAAATATCTGTAAAAAAGTCTTTAGAGAGCAGTCGGTATAATGTGTGAACTGCAAGATTTGCGAAGCAGTTTGATAAACTACCTGGAAATACGATTGCACACTTAACTCTTGAATGTACGAATTTCGTATACCAGGTAATGGAGACTGCTCTACTTTTTATTTTTTCTCACCCCTGGTGGAATTTCAAAATTTCTCGAGTTCAAACGCTTATTTGCTATTTTGTCTAATACATTCTCAGAAGTCTTTTTGCCAGTCGCACCAATTAAATATATCTCAGCGTAAGACCCCGTCTTTCCATCTCCTTCTTTTTGAAGTCCATATTTGATTGGGGCATTCTTAGGTATATGGTCTCTGATTTTATCAAGTATTTGGTCGAAATGCGCCATTTTAAGTTTTCCGTTACTTTTGATATATAAAAGAGCGCCTTTCACATCGTTTATCGTTACACCGGTAAGTAGAGGATTAAAAACTACACTTTCAATTGCTTTATCTAAATCTTCTGGTTTTTCTGCAACCCCCTTGGCGAAATATCCAAGCCCCCCTCTTGAGATTAGGACTTTTAAGTCGTTGAAATCTAAGTTAACATAACTTGTTTCCTGGACAATGTTAATTATTGATTCCACACAGTTTTTCACTACATTGTCAACAATGGCAAAGGCTTCTCCTACGCTTGAGTCTAAACTGGCCAGCTCCGAGATCATATTATTGTCGATAATCACCATCGTGTTGAGATATTTTTCCATCTCATTAATAGCTCTGAGAGCTATATCTTTTCTCCCTTCCGCCTCAAAGGGTAAGGTAAAGACCCCGACGGTAAGTATGTTTTTCTCCTTTGCATACTTTGCAACAACAGGTGACGCTCCAGAGCCTGTGCCATTACCAAGGCCTGCAACCAGTATAAGAAGGTCTGTATCTTGAATTCTTAAAAGAATTTCATGAATGGATTCTTCGGCAGCTTTTTTCCCGAGGTCTGGATCTGCGCCAGCGCCTCCTCCTTTCGTGGTGGACTTTCCAATTGTTATAAGATGACTTGCCCGTTGTTTTGATATGGCCTGACTATCTGTATTTAGTATGATGGTTTCGCATTTTAGCCCATTTAAAAAAATCTTATGGACTATGTTACCGCCTGCACCTCCTATGCCCATAACTTTAATTTTGAAGTTTATGGAATCGTTTCTTTTATAAGCTGTAATCATAAGATAACTCCTTTAACTTCCGAAAATTCTTCTAAGAAATCCTTTAACATTACCCACAATTTTTACTTCTGATGAGTTTTGGTTAGATGTTAACTTTTTGTACGCAAAAAGTAAAGCGCCCAAAGATGAAGATAGTCGGTTTGATGGCGGGATATTATTTTTGGCTAAAAGTTCCTCAAGTTCTTCGTTTGGCCTGTAAATCTCTGTGGTTATGTTGAAAACATTTTCAGCAATTCTATCAATGTATTCTATCTCACTCGTCCCACCTGTGATCTTTACAAAGGTAATCTTGTCTTTTAGGTCGTTCTGAATGAGCTTTTCCTTAATATACTCGAAGATGTCTGTTAATCTCTCAGTTATATATTGAACTACCAGCTCTCCTTTTATTCGTGAAACTCTTCCAGGGGGAAAAATCGAATTTAAAAAGTCTAATTCCTGCTCATCATCGTATTCATCTCTGCCGTAGAAAATTTTTAGCTCTTCTGCCTTATCGAGAGTCACCCCAAAGTAGTGTTTAAGGTCTTTGTTGATGTTCATACCGCCAACGGGAAGAGTTTCAGCGAATAGAAGCTTATTTTCGGCAATTACACCGTAATTCGTTAGGTCCCGGCCAATATCGATTAATAGAACCCCGTTTTCTTTCTCTTCCTTACTCGTGAGTTCGTATAGCTGCGCTACAATTTGATATATAAAGCCGTCCGCTATTAGCCCTGTTTTTTCAAGGGCTTTCTTATAGTTTAGTAATGAGGATTTTTTAGCAGTTATTAGTGCGGATTCTACCTCAAGTCTTACACCAAGCATTCCCTTTGGGTTTTTAATATCTGTTTTGGAATCTACGTTGAATCTTACCGGTATGGCCTGAGCTATAGAACGCCCCTCTTCAATTTTAATAGCGTATGAATTTTTTATAGCCTGCTCTATGTGTTTTTCGCTGATCTCGGCTGGGTTTTCAGGGGTTCCACAGGCAGCCATTCCGATAGAAGTTATAAACTCTGCTTCAGGATCGGCGAAGCTAATGAATACACGGGAGGGCTCAAATTTAGATTTTTTAGCGAATTCATTTAAGGTTTTTCTGACTTTAATTGCAATGTTTTCAAGGTTATAAACCTGTCCCTGCCTTATGGTATCAGAATCCACAGGCTCATTACCCCAGAATTTTATTTTTAATTCATTGTTGGCTTCAGCAATAAAAGTGACAATTTTCGATGAACAAAAATCAACAACAACAAAGGTTTCGCCCATGTTAATTCCCCCTTACGAAGTTATCAAAGGGATTTAAAACAATTATTTCTCTCTCTAATTCTATGTTGAACATCTCCTTAACCCTTTTATAGCCAATCTCTATTAGCTCTATAACATCCTTACAGGTTGCACCGTTAAAGTTTACGATAAAGTTTGCATGCTTTTCAGAAAACTTTGCTCCGCCAATAGAGTAACCTTTGAGACCAGCCTTGTCGAGAAGATAGCCGGCACTTACACCTTCAGGATTTTTGAATACAGATCCCAAAGTCAGTTCACCGACAGGCTGGGTTTCCCTTCTCTTCTTCTTAAATTCCTTCATTGCCATTTCAATTTTCTCTGGAGATGAGGTGGCAAATTTTAAAGTAGCTTCTACCAATATGCCGAATTTCTTTAAATCGCTCTTTCTGTATTGAAAATTTAGCTCCTTTTGACTTACTTTTTCGAGATGCCCATCAGGAGTCAAAACTACCCCTTCTGTAAAAAGTTCACCTATTTCTCTACCGAAGGCGCCCGCGTTTCCCGCAATCGCTCCACCAATCGTACCAGGAATTTCAGATAACTGTTCCATACCTGAAAGTCCAGCCCTTTGAAGTTCTTTAACGAGAAGAGGAATTTGAGTTCCCGCTTTTATGGTTGCTTTGTTGCCGCTTATTAAAATTTCATTCAATTCCGTCATTTTTATTATGATGCCATAATATCCTTCGTCTGGAAATAGTATGTTGCTCCCGCTTCCAATGATATAGTACGGTAAGCTCATTTTCCTGGCCATATCAATTGTTTCTATGATTTCCTCTATGGATTTAACTTGTACAAAGAAGCGAGCTGGCCCTCCAATTCGTATATAACTATGATTTCTGAGAGGTTCTCGTTCTTTTATCTTCATAGTGATTGAAGTAAAGCTTCGCCTATTTTGTATACATTTCCTGCACCAATAGTGATTAAAAGGTCTCCCGGCTTCAGTTCTTTTTTGAGGTATTCAATGATTTCTGTGAATTCTGGCATGTACATTGCATCTTTGTGCCCATATTTTTTGATGGAATCGTAGATAAGCTTTGCTGTTACACCTTCTATGGGTTTCTCTCCTGCAGGGTAGATTTCTGTAACGATCACCTTATCCGCATTGAAAAAGGCTGTACCGAAACGGTCGTGTAAGTAATAAGTTCTGGAATACCTGTGAGGTTGAAAAACTGCAATAATCCTTCCATCGTGAAATTCTCTTGCTGTTTTGAGAGTCTCAATTATTTCTTTTGGATGGTGACCATAATCGTCCACTATTTTTATCCCTTTTATGTTTCCCTTTAGTTCAAATCTTCTTGCGACACCTTTAAATTCTTCTATTCCTTCGATTATTTCGTTTTCTTTTATTCCAAGCTCAATACCTACTGCAAAGGCGGCAAGGGCGTTTTTAACGTTGTGCACACCTGGAATGTTCAAAGTCACATCTCCAATCTTATGTTTTTTGAAGTAAACCGAAAACCGAATGTGATCATTGAAGACTTGAATATTTCTTGCATTCAAATCCGCATTTGATGCGAACCCATAGGTGATTTTATTTCTTTCAACAAAGGGGAGGATTTCTACAGTGTTATGATCATCTATGTTGGCACAAACCGTTCCGTAAAATGGAACTTTGTTGGCAAATTCAATAAAAGCCTTCTTTATGTTCTCGAGGTTTTCATAGCAATCTAAGTGCTCTTCGTCAATATTGGTTATTACCGCGATAGTAGGGAAAAGGTGCAGAAAGGACATGTCGCTTTCGTCTGCTTCGACTACGAGAAAGTCAGATTGGCCGAGTTTGGCCCCCGATTTTAAGCCCCTAATAATGCCACCAACGATGATGGTTGGATCAAGACCTGCTACCTGTAGCAGTGTACCTATCATAGATGTGGTGGTCGTTTTTCCATGGGCACCGGACACTGCGATTGTGTATTTTATTCTCGTTAATTCTGCTAACATCAAGGCTCTTCTAATAACTGGTATTCCTTTTTCCTTGGCTGCTATAACTTCTACATTATCATCTTTAATAGCAGTTGAAATCACGAGTAGGTCAGCGTCATTAATATTCTCAGGACTGTGGCCATGATTTATCCTGATTCCAATTTCTTCAAGGTGTTTGGTGACTTCATTTTGGGATAGATCGGAACCGGTTACTTTGAAACCAAGGTTATGAAGGACTTCGGCAATTCCACTCATACCGGAACCACCAATTCCTACGAAATGGATTTTCTTAAATTTTTTAGCAAACTGCATCTTTAAATATCTCCGTGTATATTAACTCTTCACTGTTTTCTATTAGCGATCTTTTAGTAGACTTTTTTTCACTGATCCAGGTAATGTCTTTAAGGCAGTTTTCAAGTTTTTCTTGAATCTCCTGTTCTTCTATCACGATAGCTTTTCCTGTTTTTACAAGTTCGCTTGCATTGTAGTACTGGTGTCTGTCTCGCGAATATGGGTACGGTACTAAAATCGACGGCTTTCCGTGGTATAAAATTTCCATGCAAGAACTTGCACCTGCCCTCGATATTACCATATCTGCCGCTGAATAGTATAAACCAATTTCTTCGATAAAGGGTAATACTATGCAGTTCTTAAGATTCAAATTTTGTACCAATGAATTTATGTAATTAAAGTTTCTTGCGCCAGCTTGGATTATAAAGTAGTAATCGTTAAGCTTATTAATAGCAGGAATAATTTTTTCAACCATTCCACGAGCACCGAGGCTCCCACCAATTACAAGAATGGTTACTTTGTCCTCAGGCAGGTTTAAAATCCTTCTTGCCTCTTCTTTTGAATATTTTTTCTTTGCCTTTTCACGAATAGGAAGGCCCACAACAATAACCTTTCCTTTTAGATATTTTCTTGTCTCTTCAAAGGCTACAAAAGTAGCCTTTGAAAGTCTTGAAAAGATTTTATTTACAAGGCCTGGTATTACATTTTGTTCCATTAGGTAAAATGGTATTCTTAAAAGAATAGATGCCAATATAATGGGCACCACCGCATAGCTGCCCGTGGCAAGAATTACGCAAGGTTTATTCCTTCTCAGAATAAAAAGGCTTTTAACAGTGTTCAACTTTAAAAACCACAAAGCTTTAGCAAATTGTATTGGGTTTTTATCAAAGTGGTAGGATTCCATGTAAATCACATTGGATTTTTCTATTTTTCCTATTTTACTCCCAGATAATATGTAATTCACGCTTTTACCGTTGTTTTCAAAAAATTCTCCACAGCTAAGAGCTGGAAAAATGTGTCCCCCTGTTCCTCCTGTCGCGATTAAAATGTTAAATTCTTTCATATTCCTCAACCTTTTCAGAAATGTATTCGAGGGTTCCGATTCCAAAAAGTGTGACCAATAAAGAACTGCCTCCCAGACTGATGAGGGGCAGTATTTGACCCGTGGGTGGTATAAGACCGAGGTTCACTCCAATATGTATGGCGGAGGGGAAAAAGATCATAAAAGTTATACCAGCTGCTAAAAGGGAGTAATAGAAGTTTCCCTCAAAATGTCTTGAAGCAACGCGAATTCCTCGGGAGATGATAAAAATGTAGCCTAAGATAATTAATACAACACCTGTAAGGCCTAATTCTTCTGCTATAATTGCAAAGATAAAATCATTTTCTGCCATGGGTAGGTATAGGTATTTTTGTGTTCCTTTACCTATTCCCTTTCCAAAAGGTCCTCCTTGTGCTACTGCTATCAGGGCTTGTTTGACCTGGTAGTGTTTTTTCCCACTCACGAATGTTTCTAATCTTTTTTGGACATGTCTAAAGTTTCTTGGGAAGGCTAAAAGTAGAAACGCAGGAAGAATTATTGATGTGACAGCGGGAACAAATAGAAACACTAATTTAACCCCTGCAAAAAAGAGTATTGCGATTATAATCAATCCAAGGATTATTGCCGAAGAAAGGTTGGGTTGAAGAGCTATAAGGATGATATTTAAAAAAGGCATTACCAAAATTTTTAAAAGTTTTGCAGGGTTTTTCAGCGCCGATTTTTCTTGAGAAAGTTCACTGGCAATGTAAAGAACTGTTATGAGCTTTGCCAGTTCGGATGGCTGGAAGTTCATTATCCCAAATCTTATCCACCTGATAGCACCGTAGTTTCTGAGACCGATCAGGAAAAGAAGGGCAAGAAGGGCTGTGTTTAGATACATTAGTAATTTTATTTGTTTTTTGTATAATTTAGGGTCTAATCTCGAGGCTATAAAGAAAGCCCCAATTCCGACGGCTATTCTTATAACTTCCTTAAATAACGAACGGACTTTGGAAATTCCGTAAAGTTCGTGACGATATATAGTTGCAGAATAGACCATCAGCATTCCAAAAATAACGAGAACAATTGTGCTTATAATAAGCAATAAATCAATTTTCCTTGGCGATTTTTCTGACCCAGTATTGAAATACATCGCCACGCTCCTTGTAATTTTTAAACATGTCAAAACTCGCACATCCTGGAGAGAGTAGAACTACATCACCTGGTTCAGCAAGCTCATAACTTCTCTCTACGGCTTCTTTCATGTCTCTTGCCTCACTAACAGGCACATATGGAGAGAATGTGGCAACAATTTTTGGTTTTGCTTTCCCAATGGCTATTATGTGTTTGCAGTGAGATTTTACAGTATTGATTAAAGGTTTAAAATCCAGGTCTTTATCTTCACCGCCCATAATGAGGATTATTGGTTCTTTAAATCCCTTTAAAGCCCATTCAACGGCGTGCGGGTTTGTCCCTTTTGAATCATCATAAAATTTTACGCCATTTTTTTCTAAAACAAACTCTATTCTATGGGGTAGTCCCTTGAAGTTTTTGAGTCTTTCTCTGATCACATCAACTGGAATACCAAAGTTTAGTGCAAAAAGTGATGAAACTGTCGCATTGAACACGTTGTGTAGACCCTTGATTTTTAAATCTTCTGCGTGGAATAGATAGGTTTCCTTACCTTGCTCTCTTAATATAACCCATCCACTCCCTTTGTCAAAGTACGCACCTTCTGGAACCTTTTCTTCAAGGCTTACAAATATAACCCTGGATCTGGCTTGGTTTTTAAGGGGTCTAACTACAGGGTCGTCGTAGTTGAGAATTAGAAGGTCCTTTTCATCCTGGTTTTCAAAGATCCGAGCTTTTGATTTCACATAATCTTCAAAATCTGCGTGCCAATCCATATGATCTTGATCTATATTAAGGATTGTAGCCATATCAGGTTTAAATTCTTTAATCATTTTTAGCTGAAAACTTGATACTTCTAATACAAAGATTCCATGATTAAAGGCATACATGCTTAATGGGTCCCCGATATTTCCTGCAATGTATACTTGGTTGTCGAAATCTTTCATTAATGAGAAAGTAAGTTCAGTTACTGTGCTTTTCCCGTTAGTTCCGGTTACGGCAATATACTTTCCAATGGTAAGCTGATATCCAACTTCAAGCTCGCTAAGGATTTCAATCCTTTGTTCTCTTGCTTTTTGCAGTATTTCGATGTTTGGCTTAACTCCAGGACTAACAATAATGAGGTCTGAGTTGAGGACCTTTTTGGTATGCCCTTTCTCTTCAAATTCTATGTTGTTTTCAATCAAAATGTTTTTGTATTCTTCTTTTATTTCAGCAATTTCAGAAACAAAGACCCTTGCACGGCATTTCAGAAGTGCCAGTGCAGCCTCAATACCACTTTTTCCGCAGCCAATTATTGAAATCCTTTTCCCTTCAAATTTTTCTATACTAATTCTCTCTTTCATTTTATCTTCACCATTCCTAAGGCTATGAGAGAAAAAATTAGTGAAACTATCCAAAATCGAACCGTAATTTTAGCTTCATGCATACCTAATTCCTCAAAATGGTGGTGATAGGGGGCCTTTTTGAAGATTCTTTTTCCTCGGGTTGATCGGAAGTAAATTACCTGTATTAAAACGGAAAGTGCCTCAATTACGAAAAGCCCACCCGCAATGATTATCAATATTTCTTGTTTTAGAAGTACGGAACTCACAGCGATAATCCCCCCTATGGTCTGCGAGCCTGTGTCTCCCATAAAAATTTGGGCTGGATAAGAGTTGTACCAAAGAAATCCTATCAGAGAACCAATAGTTGAAGCTGCAAGTATGGTTAATTCTTCAATGCCAGGGATGTAGAAAAGGTGAAGATAGGTTGAAAGAATTTTGTTACCCTGAAAATATGCAAGGAGAAGGATTACCGTTAAAGGTGGAATTGCACTTCCTGCTGCTAAGCCGTCAAGCCCATCGGTCAAATTAACTGCATTCGTAAATCCGAGAAAAACCAAGATAATAAAAATGATGTAAAGGTTTCCAAGATAAAGGTTAATATTTTTGAAAAACAAGAATTGGGTTCTTTTTGCTATTTCAGGTGGATAAAACATATTTATGGCAATGACAATAAAAGCAGCAAGGAGAAATTGTAAAAACAATTTCTCCCACTTGGTAAGTCCGCCCTTTTTTGTTCCTTTCAGCTTTTTTAAGTCATCGAAAAGACCAATAACAAACATGAAGAAGGTTGCGATCAGCGCAACCATGGGGAAGGGTGTATTAAACTTGGTAAACAGAATTGTGGAAATTATTGTCACACTGATGAAAACGATGCCACCTGCCGATGGTGTGCCCTCTTTTCTTTTGTGCGCCAAAGGAACGTACTCGGAAATCCTTTCTCTGTATTTTGTCAATTTTAGATAAAGGGGAATAAGTAAGAGGGTCAAAATGAGTGAAAAAGTAAGAGAAAGCCCTGCCCTGAATGTTATGTATCTTAAAAGGTTAAAAAGCTTTACACTTTCCCTCAGCGGATATAGCCATTCATAGATCATAAAATTTCCTCCAATTTATTCACAATTTCCTCAAAGGCTAACCCCCTTGAAGCCTTTAAGATCAGCCAGTCATCGGGTTTTAAATAATTTTTGAGAAAGACTACCGCCTCTTCCTTTTCATCAAAGTGGTAAACCTCGGAAACGCCTTCCTTCCTTGCCTCTTCGGAAATGAATTTGGCTAAGTTTCCAACAGTTATCAGAATTCTGTGTCCTAATTCCTTGAAGATTTTGCCAATTCTCCTGTGTTCTTCTTCAGCTCTTTCTCCCAGTTCTAACATATCTCCCAGAACAAAAATCAGTCTCTTACCGTCTTCCTTGAAAGTCTTTAGAAGTTCGCTAAGGGAATCCGGGTTTGAGTTGTAGGCATCATTAATTATGGTAATACCCTTTATGCTCTTTTTTTCCATCCTCATCTTCTCGCCTTTGAAGTTTTTCAAAACTTCTTGAATATCTTCAAGTGGTACCTTAAGGTGCTCTCCTATTGCCAATGCACCCATAACATTTTCCAGCATTCCTCTACCAGGTAGAGGGAACAAGAACTCCTTCCCTTTGTAGACGAAAGTGCTGCTAAACTCTCCAATTTCATATTTTTCGGGTTTCACATCGCCCACATCCAGTCCAAAGAGTATCTTTCCAGCAGTATAAGGTATCATTGATTTGATAATATCAAGGCAGTCAGTAGAGGCGTTGAAAAAGGCGTAACCGCTATAATCCATTTCTTTGAATAAAGTTCCTTTTTCACGGGCTATGTTTTCTTTGCTACCGAAAAATTCTATGTGAGCAGTTCCAATTTTAGTTATTACAGGGTAATGTGGCTTGGCTATGGATGTAAGGTATTTTATTTCTCCTGGGTGGTTGGTACCATATTCTAATATTAAAAAGTCTGTGTATATTGGAGCTTCTAAAATGGTTAAGGGCAAGCCAATGTGGTTGTTATAGCTTTTTCTTGATTTAAAAACCTTAAAGCGAGTTGAAAGGATTGTGTAAATTAATTCCTTAGTTGTAGTTTTTCCCACTGAACCGGTAATGCCTATAACTTTAGTCTTCATTCTATTTAGTTTTTCCTTAGCGAGTCTTGCCAGCGCAAGTACTGTATCGTCTACAAGAATTACCGGAAGATTAGGTGGAAGATTAGAAGCGAAAGGTGCGATAACCACCACTGCACCTTTAGAGATGGCGTCTTGGGCAAAATCCGTTCCGTTAAACTTTTCACCTTTTATGCAAAAAAAAGCAGAACCGGGTTTTATTAGTCTTGAATCTGTGGAAAATTCTTTCACTAAAATATCAAGATCTACGTTTTTTGTCTTTCCTCCTGTGAAATAAGCGATTTCTCTTATTGTAAACATCCTTTCTCCTTTAAAGCCTCTGATGCAACTTCGTAATCGGAAAAGGGGTATCTTACTCCCTGGATCTCCTGATAGTTTTCGTGTCCCTTTCCAATTATGAGAACGATGTCATCCTTCTCAGCAAGTTTGATAGCATTAAATATCGCTTCTCTTCGGTCAGGTATTACTTTTGCGTTATTGCCTTTCATTCCTTTTAAAATGTCTTCTATTATCTTTTCGGGTGGTTCGGAGCGTGGATTATCCGAT
>CAZZKY010000090.1:0-36267 GCA_964654765.1 uncultured bacterium
ATCAAGGGCCTTTCGAACAAATTCTTCTGGGTTTTCTTTTGAATAAAAATAAAAATCGCCAAGGTCTTCGAATTCAGGAACTGGCTCCTTTTGGTGAATACTGTACCACTCGATGGAATCGTAAGCCCAACGGATGTGAGCAGGTGCAAGCTGAACCCCAGGTTGGAAATTTTCAGGACCTTCGTAAGGTAATCCAATGATTTTAACGGATTTCATTGAGGGCCTCTTTAACATATTGCGGAAGAGCGGTCATACCCATGTGGATTTCTTCGTTGTAGTATTTTAGTCCACAAGGAACCGGTCTATGGGTTTTACCTATTTCAAAGTTTTCGCCGAGCATTAGAAAGGACCAGAGTCCTCCCGGGTAAGTTGGAATGTGGGCAAGGTAAAGCAAGCTTTTGCTGAAAACACCTTTTATTTCTTTTAAGAGTTTCTTGATTGTTTCCAGTTGAGACCAGGGAGACTCTGCCTGAGTGACAAGAATTCCATTTTCATTAAGGCTTTTTTTGCAGTTTTCGTAAAATTCTCTTTTGTAAAGCACTTCAGCTGGTCCTACGGGATCTGAGGTATCGAGAAGTATTACATCAAATTTCTCTTTATTCCATTTTACAAATTTAACACCGTCTTCGTATATTATTTCGAGGCGCGGATCGTCAAGGGAAGGAAAAATTGTGGGAAAATACTTTTTTGAAAGCTCGACAACCTCTTTATCTATTTCAACCATTACGACTTTTTTGACTTCCTTGTATTTAAGAACTTCTCTTGCCGTTCCTCCATCTCCGCCGCCGATGATTAGAACTTTTTCGGGTACCGGATGGATTCGCATAGCGGGGTGGGTAATCATTTCGTGGTAGATAAATTCATCCCTTTCCGTTACCATTACCATGCCGTCGAGAGTAAGAACTTTTCCGTAAGTTTCAACCTCGAAGATGTCTATCCTTTGAAACGGGGATTTTCCTGAGTAAAGGTAGTTTTTTACTTTAAAGGTAATGCCACTTGATGAATCATGAAGTTCTTTATACCAAAGGTCCATGGGAACTACCACAGGGCGACGCCCGCAAAGACGCAGGCCTTTCGCTCATTAACTTTTGTTGTAACTACTTTATGAAGGATTTCTTTTATTTTGATTCCCCTTTTTTCCATGGCTTCACGCGCCATATTTACTACAAACTCTCTTGCGTCGTCCTCGTCGAGATCCCCGGAATATTCCATTATGACCCCAATATTGTCAGGATCTTCCGGAATGCCTACGGAAATCGCTGCGGTAATTCTCTGCCCTTTTTCAGCCGAGTAGGTGTATCCATAAGCGATGGGCAGGATTGAGCCAGGTGGGAGTTCTACTTTCTCAGTCTGGATGGCTTTAGGTGGTAATATGCTTGAGACTTTTATGAGATTGTAATGCCCAACATCGGCAGATATCAGCGCAGCGTCAAAGGCATTAAGAAAGGTGGAACCTTCGCCAATTCCACCCACAATGGTAAAATGCTCAAGTTTGCTGTATTGAAGTTTTTCCATTATCAAACTCCTTTCCAATATAGTGTTCAATTTGAGCCCTCATCACGTCGTATAAAAAAGGTTCAAAAAATCTTAATTTTAAATTCTCAAATTTTTTTTCGTCTGGTTTGTTAGTAGAGTAGTCTGTGTCCGATGCAATCATAAACCCCCAAACGCTCATAAAGGAAAATATGAAATGTCCATAAGGTGCTACGTATTTAAAGGATTCTTTTAGGTTCCTCATGACTTGTAAATAATATTGCATGTAGTGTGGATCAAGGGAACCTCCTTGAACCGCAAGTATGCCACCGTCTCTCAGGATTTTTTTACAAAGGGAGTAGAACTCCTTTGTAAAGGAATTTATGGATAAGCTATCCTGAAAAGGATCGGTTAGGTCTGAGATTATAATATCAAATTTCTCGTTACAATCCTCCACAAATTTCCTTGCATCTTCGAAGACCAGTTCTGTGCGTTTATCGCTAAAGCTTCCACAAGACCATTCTGGAAGAAATTTTTTTGAGATTTCAACCACTTGTGGGTCAATATCCACCATTACCGCCTTTTTTACAGGATGTTTTAAAACTTCTCTAAGTGTAGCTCCTTCCCCACCACCAAGGATCAAAACGTTCTCAGGATTTTTGTGGAGATAAAAGGCAGGATGGACAAGTATCTCATGGTATACATACTCATCAATCTGGGCTGACTGAAGGATACCATTTAAGAAAATTGACTTTCCAAGGCCTTCAATTTCCCCAACCAAAATATGTTGATAATCCGACTCACCCTCGTAAATTTTGTTTTTCAAAAAATATTGAATCTTTATCCCGGGTACAAATTCCTCTAATATTATGTTGTTCTCCAATTTCTTCATTCATAATCCTTTTCAGGCTATACTAAGAACTTGCTCAGGATTGGCCTCCTGGGCGTTGAGTTCTTTTAAGCTGCCCCTGTCAAATTCAACCCTTGAGATCCTTGTGGGTTTGAAGCCTTCTATTAGTACTTCTATCGCCTTTTCAGGGTCCACTTCCTCAGAGCAGTAGAAGAAGTCAATAGCTGCGAAACCATGCTCTGGCCAGGTGTGTATTGATATATGGGATTCTTCAATTATAATTACACCGGATACGCCGTGAGGTTTGAATTGGTGGAAGAAGGTGCCTATGGAATGCGTATTGGCCTTCTGCGCAGCTTCTAACATCACTCTCTCTACATAATCTCTTCTTGTTAGGGTATTGGGATCACAACCAAAGAACTCAAGGATGATATGCACACCCAGGGATTTTTTCAATTGTTCCTGCCTCCTTTTTGTTTAAATTCACCAATTATCAATGTATAAAATTCCCACAATTTTTTCACTTTCACTCTCCATAATCAACCTCAGGTAGTGATTAATTATAGGAAGTTTAACTCGTATTGTCAACACTAAATAATATCAAGGGATTTGGCGACTTTTTCCATCCTGCTTAATGCAAAATCAAGGTCTTCTTTGGAGTGCAAAACTGAAGGGATTAGCAATATCTTCGACTTTCCAAGGGGTACTACAGGATAATTTAGAAGGTTAACGAGAATCTTGTTTTCCAGAAGAGCATTGTAGAATTCCTCCGATTTATTCCTTTCCCCAATGAGAATAGGAATCAAAGGTGTAAAATCTCCCAGGATTTTGAAACCCCTTGCGGCAAGTTCGTACCTCAAATAGCTTGCATTGTCGTTTAGTCTCCTTAAAGGACTCTTTTCGGAGTTAAGGAATTTTGCAAACCAAAGAGTGATACCCGCCTGAAATTCAGAAGGTCCTGGATTGAAAGAATATTCTTTCAAATCAGACTCAAAAATCTCTAAGAAATTTTCAGATGAGACTATGTAGGAAGATGAAAAAGGAAGAAGGTGTGCATAAGTCCCCATTATTAACCAATTTTGTGGTAAGGTGTTTATTAAACTTTTAATTCCTTCTCCTCCATCTCCAAGGAGACCATCTGCCCACGATTCAAATACGACAATTAGGATTCTCTCATCTCGTGAAATTTCTACTAATTCGCTTACGGGTAATAGCTGTGAAGATAAGGGATAAACCGTTTGAACAAAAACGGCAAACTTATTATCGGGATGGGTATTTAAGTGTGTTTTTATAGTGCTGAAAGAGTTGTGGGGGAAGATGTGAGCATGGTTTATAAAGTTCCGAAAAAGTAAAATTTTCGTCATTTCAAACTGCTCATCAAAAAGAAGGGTGTAGCCCTTTTTTAGCAAATGACATACGAGAAGGTTGAAAAGTGTTGGGGTATCCTTGAAAAGGATTGCCTTTCGGTGGCCCTTAAGTTCACACAGTGTGTTTAAAGGAACTTTTAAATTTTGTCCGTCGTATATGAAATGGGGATAAAAGAAGATGTCAAGTTTTTCCAGGAACTGGAAGAAAGTCTTTGTGAAATCATTGTTTGAAGCTAAGCCTAAAATATCCCCACCGGAAAGGTTGAGCATAATCCGTTTTCCCTTTACAATCCAGGGCCCTTTTTCGCTGTAAATTAAGGGTTCGTAAAACATTTCTACATTTTTACCCTTATTAGGGAAGGTTCTTGTAGTAAAATCTTGGAAATTTTCTGGTAATCGTCAAGGTTGAAGATATGGGTAATGAAGTCATCAGGTTGGATGGCGTGAGTCTGTAAAATTTTGATGGCATAAGAAATTCTGTATTCGATCGGAAGAAGATTTTTCATCCTTATGTTGAATGTCCAAATTTGGGATACGTTTTCTTTGTCTTCGTTTAAAAGTTTTTGGGCAAGGAATAAAGTTGCATTTGGTTTTAAGACCTGTAAAATGCTCTTTAACAATGGCAAATTCCCCGTTAAATCAAAAGCATAATCTGGTTTTTCTCCATATCCTTCAAAGAATTGAAGAAGGCCGGTAGGTTCTTCCATGTAGTGAGTTCTCAGGTCAGGTTTTAAAAATGTCCTTAAACGGGTTGAAGTTGACAGGATAGCTGTTTCTACAAACCCTGAGATAAGTAAGAGATTATTAAAGAGTAAATCTTCTATACTCCCTGCCGTTATAATCCCGGTTGAGCCCGGTTTAATTTCCTCCGGTATATATGCAAGGAGTTCAGCAATCAATGGTAAAAAAATCGCCTTCTCTTTCGGTATTTCAGGCGGAACTTTGAAAAGAAAGTCTGATTTAATAGTGATATATTCGGCAAAGAAACCGTTGACATCTTTTCCCGGAATGGATGGGTTCTCACACAGATGGTATTCTAAATTTTTACAGGCTTCACAAGAACCGCAAAAGAAAGAGGTAATTCCACTAACTGTTTCACCCGGCGCAAAATCTTTGACATCACTTCCTGCAGCTATCACTTCTCCCACGAAAAATCTGCCAGGTATTATATCATTTTCCGAATCAACATTTTTAAGGTCCCTCTGTGTTAAAACGAGAAAATTTGTTTTTATTAGTACTTCCTTTTCTCGCGGGGCAGGGGTTTGAAGTTCCCTTTGTATGAGTTCTTGCCTCTCTTTTGAATAGAATATTGCTTTCATAATTCAAGCTTTTCTATCAGTTTTTCTGATAGTTCAAGGAAAGCCTCGATAATCTTTGAGTTTCCATTTTCATCTTGTAATAATATCGGGATTCCCTCGTCCCCACTGGAGCTTATAGCTGGATATAATGGTATTTGGCCAATTATCTCTACCTCCATAGTTTCTTTGAGTTTCTGCGCACCGCCCTGACCAAAAATGTAGGTAATGTTAGAGCAGTGGGGACAGATGAAATAGCTCATGTTTTCGACAACTCCTAAGACCTCAACGTTAGACTTTCTAAACATATTTATAGCCTTTTTGACTTCTATTAAAGACACATCCTGAGGAGTTGTTACTATGATAGCACCGTCAAGATTTACAAGCTGGATTGCACTTAGTTGTGCATCACCGGTGCCCGGTGGAAGATCAATTACAAGAACATCAAGGGGTGCCCAATTGGTATCGTAGAGGAATTGTTCATAAGCTTTGTGGACGAGCGGGCCTCTCCAGAGAATAGGTGTTTCCTCCTCCACAAGCTGTCCCATAGACATTATTTTTAACCCAAATCTTTCCACAGGCAACATTTTATTATTTTCAACTAATGGGG
Source organism: uncultured bacterium (assembly GCA_964654765.1). Lineage (GTDB taxonomy): Bacteria > Hydrothermota > Hydrothermia > UBA1063 > UBA1063 > UBA1063. The sequence goes on from CAZZKY010000090.1 coordinate 5,596, forward strand.
CTAATCCATCTATACCAAACATTCTGGATATAGAAGGTCCGTAGATGTCACCATCGAAAAGACCTACTTTAAATCCTTTTTTCACAAGGGCAGCGGCAAGATTGGCTGCAACGGTAGATTTTCCAACTCCACCCTTTCCACTTCCCACTGCTATGACTTTCTTTACACCATCAATTTTCTTGCCTCTTACCTTTTCACGCCTCTCGAGGTTAGGCCTTTCGATTTTTTTGAAGATTTTGTTAATTTTAACTTCTTTAAGGTGAAACTCTTGCATCGCATCTTTTACCATTTTTTCAAACTCTTCCATCTCACTCTCAGAGGCGATTAAGGTGAGAGATAGGGTTTCACCAGAAAGGGATATGTCTTTGATTATTCCGAGTTTAAAGAGAGTTTCCCCAGTAATCGGGTCTTTTAAACTGGTAAGCTTTGAATATACTTCTTTAAAAGTTGCCATTTTTTCCTCCTTAAATTGTTATCACGTCTTTTAATTTTGGCTTTGTAATATCTTTGAATCCGGCCTCTTTTAATTTTTGGGCCAGAGCGTCCCTTTCCGAGTCTTCCCCGTGGGTTATCACTATTTTCGCATTCTTATCTACAGCAGAAATCCAATCTAAAATTTCTTGTTGGTCTGCATGAGCTGAAAAACCATTAATTGTATATACCTTTGCGTTTACCTTTATCATTTCACCGTAAATTTCTATTTCCTTTTCACCATCAACTATTCTTCTTCCCAGTGTTCCCTTGGCCTGATATCCTACAAAGACGACGGCACATTCTTCACGCCATAAGTTGTGTTTCAGATGGTGTTTAATTCTTCCTCCTGTGCACATACCAGAACCTGCAATGATAATTGCGCCACTTTTTATGTTGTTAATTTCCATTGAGGCTTCTTTGGTGCGCGTAAAGAAGAGGTTGGGGAAACTAAATAGATCTTTTTTCTGCTTTAAAAGTCCACGGGCTTCGTCGTCAAAAACCTCTTTATGGGCTCGAAAGATGTTAGTGGCGGATATGGCTAAAGGACTGTCCAGGAAGACTTTAACCTCTTTGCTTAGTAATCCCCTTTCTTTAAATTCTCTTATGTAGTATAAAAGGTCTTGCGCCCTCTCAATGGCAAAGGATGGGATAACCACATTCCCTTCGGGTAGTGTTTCCAATAGTGCTTTTAACAATTCTTCTTTTGATTCCTCAACGCTTTTATGGTTTCTCGAACCGTAGGTAGATTCAGTAATAACAAGTTCTGCATCTTTCATCTTAATAGACTCTGGGTCACGGATTATGGGCTTATTTCGGTTACCGAGGTCACCTGAAAAGATGACTTTATGACCCTCAATTGTCATTTCAAGAAAAGAAGAGCCAAGGATGTGACCTGCGTCACGCCAGGTAACTGTGACACCATCGGTAATCTCAATTTCTTTGTCATAACCGCTTATGGGCTTGAAGAAAGACATTGTAGCTATTGCATCTTCAAGTTCATAAAGCGGTGGGAGTGTTTCGACTCCTTTTCTTTCATTTCTCTTTTTTTGTGTTTCAAATTCTTCCATTTGAAGTTTGGCAGCATCCATCAAAATTATCCTTGCCAGGTCTAAGGTGGCAGGTGTTCCCAATATCTTTCCTTCAAAACCTTCCTTGACCAGTTTAGGGAGCCTACCGATGTGGTCTAAGTGGGCATGGGTTAGAATAATATAGTCAACGTCGTAGGGGTCAAAAGGGAGTAAAGAATGGTTCAATTCTTCCCATTCACCTTGGAAAATTCCTGCATCAATAAGGATTTTCTTTTTTTTACTTGTGGTAATTAGATACATTGAGCCTGTGACGGTTCCACAGGCTCCAAGGAAGCTAATTTCCATTAAATATTATCCTTTTGATAAGGTCCTCAATTTCCTTTATACCCATCCTAACTTTTTCGATGTCAATGGTTTTGTGTTCCCCTTTCTCGTAAATAAATTTGCCATTTACCATCGTGGCTATTACATCCGAGGATTTTGCAACATATACGAGATGTGAGTAAGGGTCAAAAACTGGATTCATATGGGGACTGCTCAGGGAAATTACGGTGAGGTCTGCCCATTTTCCTGGCTCGAGGGTGCCCAGTTTGTCACTTAGACCTATTGCAACAGATCCATTTTCCGTTGCCATTTTGAAGACCTTCCTGGCAGAAAGACTTTCAGGGTTCATATACTTAATTTTCTGGAGAAGAGAGGCAGTGCGCATTTCCTCAATTATATCTAAGTTATTGTTGGAACAGGCACCGTCGGTTCCTAAGGATACGTTAATTCCGAAATCTAAGAATTCCTGCACTGGCGCAATTCCCGATGCAAGTTTGGCATTACTTTCTGGGTTGTGCGAAACATTCACATTGTTTCTCTTTATTATTTCAAATTCTCTGTTCTCAACCCAAACAGAATGGGCTGCAATTACCTTTTCCGAGAGAAATCCTATCTTGTCAAGGTACTCAAAGGGATAGGCTCCGTATCGAGACTTTATTTCGTTAAATTCCCACTGGGTCTCTGCCACGTGTATAAGCAGCGGTACGCTATATTTGTCAGAAATTTCTTTTGATTTCAAAAGAGTTTCTTTACCTGTAGAGTAGGGGGCGTGAGGGGCAACAGCAGGAAAAATATATTCGTTTTTCGCATAATTTTTAATGAAGGATTCGGTAAATTCTAAAACTTTTTGAGGAGAATCAAAGGCTGGTGTTGGACCATCTATTAGACCCTCGCCAAGTACAGCTCTGATTCCTGTGTTTATCGCAATCTCAGCTGTTTTGTCCTGAAAGAAATACATATCTACGAAGGTGGTAATCCCTGAGGCGACCATTTCTGCAAGGGCAAGAGGTATGGTTTTTTCAATAAAATCTCTATTTACCAGCTTCAACTCTGTTGGCCAAATGTACTTTTCTAACCAGGTTTTAAGGGGGAGGTCGTCGGCCATACCCCGCATACCGACCATTGCGGCGTGGGTGTGGGTGTTGATAAACCCTGGGCAAATAATGGAATCTTTGAAATCGTAGATTTTGTATTCAGGATCTACTTGTAGTTCCTCAGCTTTCCCCGTTTTCTCTATGAGATTTCCACTTATGGCTATAAAGCCATCTTCAATGAAATTTTCTGAATCAATGAGTATAAATCGGCCTTTAAGGATTATCTTGTCAGACATTGTATCCAAAGCTTCTTAATTTTTCTTTTCCCTCATCTGTTATCATTTCTGGCGTCCAGGCGGGTTCCCAGGTGATTTCTACCTCCACATTGCCGATACCGGGGATTTCGGAGAGTTTTTCCTTAACTTCCTGTGGTAGAACATTTGCCAGCGGGCATCCTGGCGCAGTCAGGGTCATTAAAATGTGGACATTATTCCCGTTGATTTCGATGCCATAGACGAGACCTAAATTATAGATATCTATCGGGATTTCCGGGTCGTACACTTCCTTCAGTTTTTTTATTACCTCTTCTTTTAAGTCCATTTTATCCTCCTTCCGTTTTTAATTATAGTGTGGTGTTTTTGAATTTTGAAAAATGGTGAACCAACTTTAAAATTTCAAAAATGCCAGTCAATGCAGATTATTACAAGTCTCTGCTTACAAAGTTGAGCAAAAGGGAAAACCTGAAAAAGGTTTATGTCTTTTGGGGAAAAGAAGAGTATCTTATGGACGTGGCTGTGGAAAGGATATGTACGGTCCTTTCCGCACAAAAGGTGATTGTGGATGGTTCTTCTAAGAACCTTGTCGAAGAGATAACTTCTAACCTTCAAGGCGGCTTGTTTCACGTTGAAAAGGTACTGGTAGTAAAATATGTCGAAAAGCCAGAGAAAGTTCTTAAATTCATTGATCTCTTTCTGAAAACAGGGGGCCATTTCATTATAATCCTCCGAGATTGGAAACCCCAACAGCTTCCAAAGGGGGTTGAGACCATTTATTTCGATAGTCTTGATGACGGATCTTTCAGAATTTGGCTAAGGGACAAAATTGACAAAATGGGAAAGAAAATTTCGGAGCAAAAGTTCGAATATTTAGCGAAGAGATTACCGAGGGACCTAAAAATTGCTTTAAACGAGCTTAAGAAACTGGAACTCATATCCTATGGACAAAAGGAGATTAAAAACGGGGATTTTGAGGTCATTAGCGATTACCAGGACTTTTATGTTTCCGAAGTACTTGAGAGTATACTAAATTATGAGGAAAGCGCACCTCTAAAATTTATGCGAGTTTTGGATAATATTGAACAGCCTACCTACATAACTGCAGGCTTTATCAATTATTTTTTAAAAGAGTTGCAAAGTGAAAGAAAAAGGGGCAGACTTTCAAGGGGTGATATTTTAAGATTGTTACTAACTATTACCCGAGTTGATGCGCAGCTCAAGAGCTTGCCCGTTGACAAGAGACTTTTATTGCTTGAACTTTTTGAGAATTTAAAAATAAATGTGGGTTAAATTTGTAATTCTGCTTTCCGTTTTTGGTGCCTTTGATACGACCTCATCTGAGATGATGATGAATTATTATGAGAGCACGGGCGACTTTGTTAATGCCTTAGAAGAGGCTAAATCGCTTTACCAGAATACAGGTGATTTCTTCTATCTTAGAAAGATGGTATTATACGCAATGAGGCTGGGAAACGTTTCTGATGGAATAAGGTGGGGATTTGACTATTTAGATAAAGAGTTTGATCATGATGTTTTCTTTTTAATTGTGGGTAAGCTGAAGGAAGGTCAAGATCTATCTAAATTCAGAGACATAATAAAAAAATATTCGAACCTAAATGATTCCCTCAGTTTCTACGAGGGCTATCTTTATTATGTGGAACGTGATTACGAGGAGGCGTTAACTTATTTTGAAAGAGCTAAACCCTATTTTTCAAATTTGCCCGTCTTTGTGTCTTCTTATTTAGATCTTTTATTGAAGCTCCGTAAAATCGATTTGCTGGAAAACTATCTTAACAGTATTAATACAGATTTGCCGCAACTTAAGTTTTTAAGAGGACTTTATTACAAACTGATAGGATTAAACGATTCTGCTCTTTTAATTTTTAAAGGGCTATACAAAGAAGATTTTCGGGACTCGGGTTTTTTAAAAGTTTATATGCAGAGTCTCGATGAGGCTGGTAAATATGAGGAAGCGGACTCCGTTGCTGAGAAATTAAAAAAGATGATGCCTTTTTCCTGGGAGATTAGGAAACGCGTGGGGCTTCACTACCTCAATAGGGGTGATTATGCCAGCGCTTTAAGTGAATTTCTTGTTGCCTCGGGACTTCAGGAAGGTGACCCCGATGTTCACTATTACCTCTCCAGAACCCTTTATGCCCTTGGTACCATTCAAGATGCCCTTAAAGAGATAGAAAAGGCAGTGAAATTGAATCCATACTCCCGAGAGTATGTCTATTACCGGATATTTCTTTTGCTTTCTGCTGGCAGGAGCGATGAGGCTTTAAGGCACATATATATTACTGAGCGAAATCTGGGAGGAGAAAGTTATCTTTTTTACCTTAAAGCGGAGGCTTTTAGGAGAAAAGAAGATAAGGAGAATGCTTATAGGAACTATTTGAAAGCCTTGGAACTTGATAGCCTCAATTTAAAAAGGTATTTGGACCTGCTCGAATATGCGAAAGTTGCAAATATTGACATCAATTTTAAAGAGTATTTAAATAGGGCCCTTAGCGTGGCAAGAGAAAGGATTGATTCTATTAATGTTGCCTATATAGCGATGGAGTTGAAGGAATTCGAGTTTGCAATAAACATTATGGAAAAAATGGTCGAAGCAGGCTACGAGGACCCTCTACTTTACAATAACCTTGCTTATGCCCTATGCGAGGTTGATAAGGATTTGGAGAGGGCTCTATATCTGGTTGAAGAAGCTCTACGAGCGGAAGGAGATGATTACCACTTTCTCGACACCAAAGCGTGGATTTTGTTTAAAATGGGCAGAATCGATGAGTCTTTAATGTTCATTGAGGAGGCTATTCAGAAAGGGGGAGCGGAGGACCCGGAAGTGAAGATTCATTATAAACTTATAAAAAAAGCAAAGGGTTTAAGTGATGAGTAAAGTTGTTATTATTACAGGGAAAGCTGGCACGGGTAAAACAACGGTGGCAAACATATTGCGGAAGTACGGGTTTTATGTTTTAGACGTTGATTCCCTTGCCCACTCTCTTCTTCAAAACTTTAAGGATGATATCATTAGAGAATTTGGAAATGAGGTCCTTAGCTCTGATGGCATAATAGACAGAAAAAAACTGGGCGAAGTGGTTTTTAAGGACCCACAGAAGATTTCAAAATTGGAGCGGATTTTGCATCCCACCCTTGAAAAACGCGTAAAGGAGATGGTAGAAGATAGGGAAGGCGATATATTCATAGATGTAGCAATTCCCAAAAAACTCTCCCTCTACGCTATTGCAGATTTTACCATCGTTGTAACGTCCCCGCAGGAATTGGTGGAGGAAAGGCTCAGAAAGAAAGGATGGCCGGAGGAGAAAATAAAGGCGGTTATCGGGTGGCAGAGGGAAGAGTGTCCTGAAGGGAGGTATTATCTGGTTCCCAATATTGGTACCTTTGAGGAATTGGAAAGAAAGATTCTTTCGATTCTGAAAATGGAGGGTCTCTTGGATGGAAAAGATTAAAGGGTTTTGGAAACTGATAAGGCCATTGAATCTTTTAATTGTTGTATTTGCCTCTTTTGTCGCTTTTATGATTACTGGTTTGTGTGGAAATCCCATCCCCTTTGTAAAGTTCTTGGTTCCTATTTTGTTGCTTGCTGCTTTTTCCAACTCTTTGAACGATTTTATGGATGCAAAACTTGATAAGAAGGCTCATCCCCATAGGCCTATTCCTTCGGGTCTACTTAGTTTAAAAGAGGCCTTTTTGTTTATTGTCATCCTCGGATTTTTAGCCTTTTTGAGTTCTTTTTTTTATGAAACCTCGACCCCCCGTGTCGTTTTTATAATTGGTTTAATTCTTGCAATTCTTTATGATGTTTATTTCAAAAGGATCGCTTTTATTGGAAATTTCATCGTTAGTTTCCTCACCTCTTTTCCGTTTTTTCTTCTGGCATTGGAAATTGGGAGCTTTCGCCTTTTGTGGTATCCTGTGTTATGTGCAATCATATACAATCTTGCCCGTGAAGCTGTTAAAGATATGGAAGATTTCAGCGCAGACGAGGAATTTGGATATAGGACTCTTCCGCTCTATCTGGGTGAAAGGGGAGTAAAATACTATGTGACTTTTTTGCTTTTTTTACTTTTGGTCTTTTCAATTATTGCTTACATTACGGTTTTTCCGAAGGCAGTTTTTCTCATTTACATGTCCTTCTTGTGGGTCTACCTTGGTTTGATAACATGGAGAGAAAAATCCTTTTCTAAATTGAGTGTAGTTTTTAAATACTTTATGATTCTTGTACTTACAGGTTTTCTGCTTGGAGGTGCGGTGTGAAGATTGGGTTTGTTTCTGATACTCACGATAACAAAGAGGCTATTCAATTAGCCTTTTCTTACTTTGAAAGGGAAGGGATAAGGAATGTAATTCACCTTGGTGACTTGATATCTCCTTTCAATCTCAGGTTCCTTAGGGAAGTATATACTGGAAGCCTTTATTATCTGTTCGGTAATAATGACGGAGAAAGGCTTTTCCTCACTGAGCAGGCGAAGGAGTTGGGGGTTGCGGTTTTCAAATTACCACAGATCCTTGATATAAATGGTATTAAAATTGTAGCTATGCACGAGCCCTTTGCAATATTGGAATTAGCAGAGACGCAAAAGTTTAGAATTGTCGCTTATGGGCACACACATAAATTACATATAGAGAAGATAGGCAAAACCCATATCATAAATCCTGGTGAAGCTTGCGGTTATCTTACGGGTAAGAGAACTTTTGTGATTTTTGATACAGATAAAGATATTTGTGAGGTGAGAGAGTTTTAGTATGAACGGAGTGGATGTAATTGTTCTTATAGTACTTGCATTCTTCGTCCTAAGGGGCCTTCTCGTTGGCCTCATAAAGGAAATACTTTCACTTGTCGGTCTCATTCTTGCGATTTTCATATCCCTTAAATTTAGCGATCTTATGGGTTTTTACCTTAAGGGTATTAAGGACCCGCTGATCCTGAAGGTGTTGAGTATTCTCATCCTCTTTGCTCTTGTAATATTTCTAACCCAGCTTGTAATATTCCTGATAAGGAAGGCTATAAAACCTACCTTTATAGGCTTGCTGGATAGGTTTTTTGGCCTTTTGCTTGGCTTTCTTGAAGGAGTTGTCGTTGCAGGTACTTTACTCTATTTTGCCGGCAGATTTGAGTTTGCGAGAGTTTATATAGAGCAAAGTGCTTATTCTGGAACAATTTCAAAGATTTACGAGACGGTTGTGATTAAGAATTTTCGCGAAGTAAGGGAATTTTTCGAAAGTATGAAAGACTGAGGGGAAAGGATGATGAACCATATTGAGGTACTTTGGTATGAGGGTGAGAAGAGATGTGAAAGGCCTCTGGCCCTTGTTATCAGCGGTAAAAAGTTGATGATTCAGAAGTGGTTTCCTGTGGGGGTGGTGAAAGATTTCATTGGTAACGAAAGGGAAGTACATAAGGTTGTTCTTGAGGATGGGAGCGTATTCAAAATAGAATATTTCAGGAATCAAGATCAATGGTACGTGGAAAAATTGAAGAACTGGTGAAAAGGGCAGTGGAAGCCCTTAGTAATTCATACGCACCGTATTCTGGCTATTCTGTTGCCGCTGCTCTTCTGTGTAAAGACGGAAGTATTTATACTGGAGTAAATGTTGAGAATGCCTCATACGGTTTAACGATTTGTGCTGAGCGGGTTGCAATTTTTAAGGCAATTTCAGAAGGAAAAAAGGATTTCGTTGCCATTGCAATAGTTTCTAACGATCCTGAAAGGCCTCCCTACCCTTGTGGTGCTTGCAGACAGGTTATGGTGGAGTTCTCTAAGGAAATAGTCGTTGTGGTTAAGACCAAGGATGGCTTGGTTTCTTTGGGGCTTGATAAACTTTTACCCTATTCGTTTAATTTTGAAAAGTAAGCAAGCTGTCCGCAGGCCCCTTTAATGTCTTGTCCTTTTGATTTTCTAAGTGTTACCACTCGCTTAAGGTTTTTCCTTAAAATTTTCAGAAATTTTTCTACTTCTTCATCTTTTGGGGCTCTAAACTCGGAATAAGGGTGAGGGTTGTAGGGTATGAGATTCAATTTTGATGGTATGGAATTGACATATTCAGTTAAGGCTTCAACATCCTCTTTTGTGTCGTTTACACCGGGAATAAGAATGTATTCAAAGGTGATCCAGCGCTTTTTTGCTTCGTAGAAATCAAGTAGAGCTTCGCGGAGCTCGCTGAGGGGATATTTTTTTGCTATTGGCATAAGTTTTTCACGTTTCTCCTGAATGGCAGAATTTAAAGAAACTGCCAATTTAAACTGTTCCGGCTCATTGGCAAGTTTTCTTATTCCTGGTATGATTCCAGCAGTGGAAATGGTTATTTTTCTTGCACCGATGGAAAAGGTATTGGGATCGTTTATAACTCTGGCACTTTCAATTACCTCGTCGTAATTAAGGAAGGGCTCTCCCATCCCCATAAACACGACGTTAGTTATCCTTGCATTTACGTGAGTCCTAATGATTCTGACCTGTTCAAGGATTTCGTAAAACTTCAGATTTCTAACGTATCCAAGCTTCCCTGTCGCGCAAAAGGCGCATTTTAAAGGGCACCCTACTTGGGAAGACACGCATACGGTATTTCTTTCACCGTCGGGAATAAATACAGATTCAACCCTATCTTCATTTTCAAGCTTTATAAGAAACTTTATAGAACCATCCTGAGAGGCAAGTATAGATAGTGGTTCTGCTCGTTTTATGTAATAATTTTGAGAAAGAAAATGTCTTAAATCCTTTGGAAGGTCTGAAAACTCATCGATGTTGTCTTTGCCTTTTCCCCATATCCATTTCAAAACCTGCCTCACCCTGTAAGGTTTCTCGTTTAGAGAAGAGAACAAAGATTCAAGTCTTTTTACATTCAACGATATGAGGTTTTCCATTTAATTTCGGAATTATTCTACATTTTGGACGGTTTTAAAACCCAAACCTCCCTTGAGGTAGGCAAGGAATCAACAAGTATTGTTGATTCCATTTCTTTTACAGGACACTTAGCAAGACTCAGGAAGGCATCCACTTCGGCCAGTGGAAGCTCACAGGCATCGGTTTTGAATCTCATAGGAATTACTACGAGGGGGTCCAACTGCTCTACAACTTCCCAGGCGTCCCTTACAGGCAAGGTATCGTACCCCCCTACAGGAATAAAAATAATATCAACCGGCTTACCGATTTCTCGAATCTGTTCTTTTGTGAGAATGTGTCCCAGCGCTCCTAAATGAGTTAATCTGATACCGGCTATCTCGATGTTGAAAACCATATTCGTACCTCTCACATTACCTTCTGCGTTATCATGGTAAGTCTGGATGCCTTTAAATTTGATGAAGGGGAAATCGCTAAAGGATTTTTCTCCTGCGACTTCAACAAGTTTCGGATTTCCCGGAATTTCTTTCCAGGCTCCCTGATCCATGTGCATATGGCTTACCGTAACGAAGTCGGCTTCAACATCAATGGGTTGATACTTTATTGAGCCATTTAGCGCCAAATACTTGTAAGGGTCAGTGATGATTTTTATATTGTTGGCTGTTATGAGGAAAGCCGCGTGTCCAAAATAGGTAATTTCGATGGGAATTTGCAGTTTGAAAAGGCGTTCCTTTCTTTCTTCTATTACTTCTAAGGTTTCTTCAGTGGCTTCTGCTGGCGTTGATGTCACTTCGGATACTTCGGGTGCTTGCTCCTCCATTGCTGGAGCTTGCACTTCTTCTGTTACACTCTCGGGTTTTGGCTCTAACTTTTCTTCTGTTGCAGCCTCTTTGACTCCTTCATCCTCTGGGAAGAGAACAGCCTGAGGAATTTCAAGTTCTCCTTTTTCTGAAGGGGGCTGCTCCTCCAACGATCCGGGGGTTTCGGAGAGAATCTTGATTCGCATTTCAAGAACGTCCAATGTAGCCTTTAAGTTTTCTATTTCCTGCATATATTTTTTCATTTCGAAGCCAACTTGTTCTGCTATTCTCTCGGATAGGGGAGATTCGAGGAGTAAGTCTTTGGCACTGGTACTTAGTATTTCTGAAATTTTTTCCTGAAGCTGAGAAGTGATATAATCGCTTTGGTTTTTTACGATTTCTCCAATGACCTTCTTTAAACCGTCTTCTGCCTCGTAGAAGGCTTTTAGACTCTTTTCGAGATTTTTCTTTATATCTTTCTGATTTTTATCAATAACCTCTTTTCCCAGTCTCCTTAGTTCATCCTCGAATATATGGGATTCTTCTTCTATGAAGGTTTTGATTTTCTCTTCCAAAAGCCCTTTTACCTTTTCTGGATCAAAAACTGATTTTACTTGGGTATCGATTTCCGTCTCTGCTTCCTTAATCCGGTTCTCAATAGTTTGCTTGATTTTTTCGGCCATTTCCTGAACTTCTTTGCGAAGATTTTCTTCCTCTGCTTTTAGGGTCTCTTCAATCTGAAGCTTTTTGGTTTCGATCAGTTCTTGTAACATTTTTTGTATGGTTTCGTTTATCTTCTCAGGGGTAAGGTTTTCTTCTTCAGCTTTACTGGTAAGTTCCTGAGCTTTATTTTTCATGCTGTTCAGCAGTCCCTCTATCTCAGATAATGTTTTCTGGATGAGGCTGTTTACAGCCTCATCCAGCTCTTTACGGACCTTTTCAACAATTTCAGTCCATTTGTCTTCCATTAGTTTATTCTCCTCTTCTCAAAAAAGTCTTTAATAATGTCCTCAAGATCGGGTTTCCCAATCTCTTGAAGTTCATATTTCACCCTAACATAAGGCTTGTTTATTTTCAAAATTTTGCCAAGGTTTATGGGAGTTGCTACAACTACAAGGTCAGCAGGGACAGCATTGATTGTTTCCTCTAATTCTTTAAGCTGTTTAGGTGAATAACCCATAGCTGGAAGGATAACCTCCAGCTGTGTGTATTTCTCATAAGTTTCTTTTATGGAGCCCACAGCATATGGTCTTGGGTCAACGATCTCTGCTGCCCCATATTTTTCTGCTGCTACATAACCAGCACCGTATGCCATTTCACCATGGGTCAAAGTTGGCCCGTCTTCAATTACAAGCACCTTTCTCCCCTTTATTGCTTCATAGTTTTCAACGAAGATGGGTGAGGCCGCTTCAATGATTGTAGCTTTTGGATTTGCAGATCTTGCATTTTCACGAACAATCTGTATGTCTTCCGGATATGCAGTGTCTATCTTGTTTATTACTATTACATCGGCCATTCTGAGGTTGGTTTCACCTGGGTGGTATGTTACTTCATGGCCTGGCCTGTGAGGATCAACTACTACTATGTGCAGGTCGGGCTTAAAGAATGGAAAATCGTTGTTTCCACCGTCCCAGAGAATTACGTCCGCTTCCTGTTCCGCTTGCCTTAAAATTTTTTCATAATCAACGCCCGCATAAACCACATTACCTCTATCAATGTGAGGTTCGTACTCTTCTCTTTCCTCTATAGTACAATTGTGCTTGTCCAAATCTTCAAGGCTCCCAAATCTCTGGACTACTTGTTTCGTAAGGTCTCCATATGGCATTGGATGCCTTATGACAACGGTCTTTTTCCCCAACTTTTTAAGTATTTCTGCTACTCTTCTCGTGGTCTGGCTTTTTCCAGAACCTGTTCTCACTGCACAAACGGAAATTACTGGCTTTGATGAAGTGAGCATTGTATGGGAGGGACCAAGGAGCATGAAGCTGGCTCCGGCAGACATTGCCCTGGATGCCCTATTCATTACGTATTCGTGGGATACATCAGAGTAGGCGAAAACTACAAAATCAACATTATGCTTTTTAATAAGTTCTTCCAGTTCCTCTTCAGGATAAATTGGAATCCCATCGGGGTAGAGTCTGCCAGCCAGTTCGGAAGGATACTTCCTTCCTTCAATGTCAGGAATTTGGGTTGCGGTGAAAGCAACTACTTCATATTCTTCATTATCTCTAAAGAAGAGATTGAAATTATGGAAATCTCTACCCGCTGCTCCCATAATAATCACTTTTTTCTTCATATTGACCTCCTTTTTAAATTTTTTTGAGAACTTCTCTGAATATCTCAAGGGCTGTATCAATCTCTTCCTTTGTGACAGTGAGAGCAGGACACCACCTTACAGTGTTAGGCCCTGCACCTAAGATTAGCAGCCCTTTGTAAAAACATTCATCGACAATTTTGTTTCTTAACTTTGGATCGGGTGTTTTGGAAGTTTTATCTTTAACAATTTCGACTCCAATCATAAGACCGAGTCCGCGCACATCCCCAATAAATTCAAACTCATCCTTAAGTTTGAGGAGTTCTGATTTCAGGTATCCCCCAACATTTCTTGCGTTTTCTATTAGCCCATTTTCAAGAAGTTCAATGGTTTTTAAAGCCGCAACGCAGGAAACGGGATTCCCTCCAAAGGTGCTGGCGTGGGTCCCGGATTCCCAATCCATTAGGGATTTTCTTGCAATAGTTGCACCTAATGGGAAACCAGAGGCTATACCCTTTGCAACAGTAACGATGTCCGGGATAACGTCAAAGTGTTCTATTGCAAACATTCTTCCGGTTCTCCCCATTCCCGCCTGGACTTCATCATCAATGAGTAGAATATCATATTTTTCAGCAAGTGCTTTGAGCTTTTTAAAGAAGTCTGCCGGCGGGACTACATATCCACCCTCTCCCTGAATAGGTTCAAAGACAAAAGCTGCTACCTCTTCAGGTGGTGCAATGGTTGTAAAAATGTAGTTTTCAATGTAATCAATTATGGTATCGGTTAATTTTTCAGCAGGCACACCAAAGATTGGTCTATAAGGATTAGGATATGGTACGTGGACTACCTGTGGCAAAAGTGGACTGAAATATCTTCTGTGAATTGCTTTTGAGGCCGAAATACTCATTGATCCGAAGGTTCTACCATGAAAGGCACCGAAAAAGGCTATGAAAATGGGTCTTTTCTGTTTGTATCTTGCGAGTTTTAGTGCAGCTTCGTTAGCCTCAGTTCCCGAGTTGGAGAAGAAAACCCTTTTATTTTTTGACCCCGGTGCTATCTCAGCCAGTTTTTCTGCCAGTTCAATCTGATAAGGGTAGTAAAAATCTGTTCCCGACATGTGGATAAGTTTACCTACTTGTTCCTGGACCGCTTTAACGATTTCTGGATGGCAATGTCCTGTGGTGAGAACGGCAATTCCCGCAGCCATATCTAAAAACCTGTTTCCGTCAACATCGTATACCCAAACGCCTTCTCCACGTTCAATTACTGCGGGGTAGGTGCGTGTGTATGAAGGGGAAATATACTCTTCATCTTTTTTGAGTAACTCTTTAGCTTTTGGTCCTGGCAACTGGGTTTTTATCTCCGGTTTTAAAGGCATTTTACCTCCTTCTCTGGTTTAAGTGATTATAATTCAAGGAGTTTGAATAGTCAAAGGATTCTCTTTATCATTAAGGGCAAGGAGGCGAAATGAAAAGAAGTAAAAAGAAGGAAGGATTTTTACTTCGGGGCTATGTGGTATTTGGGTTATATTTTTTACTGGCTTTTACTCTTTACGCTGCATTCTTATCTCCTTCGAAGACCTTAATGGGAACAGATTGGCTTAATGGAGGATATGCCAACTGGGTCTTCATGCGGGATTACATAAAAGAGCATAAAACCATAGCCTTGTGGAACCCTTATATTTTCAGCGGTATGCCAACTATTGGTGCCTTCTTCCCAGAGATTTTAACCCTTAGATTTTTAAGTACCTTTGTTTTTCCTATCCACGTTTCTCATGTCCTTGGCTTTGTTTTTTTAATCACCGTGGCTGCTTTTTCAACTTACTGGTTTATTAAAGATTATCTCGGAGACGATTTGATTGCAATCTTTTCCGGAATATCGTATGGTTTTTCTGGTCTTCTCGTTTCTACCACTTATGCTGGACATCTTGGACGTCTGACCAGTATGGCTCTTTTTCCCCTGTATCTTTTCCTTCTAAAAAGGGGAATTGATAGAGGTAAGCTGGTGTACTTCCTGCTTATGGGGTCTGTAGTTGGGTATTCGTTCTTGAACGGGCATCTTCAGATGACCTACTTCGGGATTCTTTTCCTTATCGCCTTTTTTATCTTTTATAATTTAAGTGTCGGAAACAGCTTGAAAAGTGGAAGGTTCTACCTCTACGCATTTTACTCCATTTTAGGTGGCATATTGGCGGGGCTAATCTATAGCTTTTATCTCTTTCCCGTTATAGAGAACCTACCTTATACTGCAAGAGGTGCTGAAAGGGGTTTTGAATATGCGGCAAGCTGGTCTATGCCACCGGAAGAAATTTTAAATTTAATAACGCCGAGGTTTTCGGGAATTTTAGATGAATACTGGGGCAGGAGCTACTTCAAACTTCATACTGAGTACATGGGCATATTGACACTGTTTTTTGCCATTGTTGCCATTTTTGGAAAATTTAAAAGGGACAAACTGGTTAGATTTTTAACTATTTACGGGATTTTAGTTCTCCTTTACGTCTGGGGCGGATATACCCCAGTTTTCAGAGTTTTCTATCATGTCATTCCCCTTGTAAAGAAATTTCGCGCTCCCAACTTGATGTTTTTCGTATTTAACTTTATCAGTGTTTTTCTGGCTTCTATTGCACTTAAAACCTTGCTTTCAGAGGATAAAGAAAGTCAAAAGATTAAAAGGGTTTCAATTTATTCACTTGTTGGTTTATTTCTGGTCTTCATTGTTTTCCTCCTTTTCAAGAATGGTTTTGTAACCCTGTTCACGGGAATCCTTGAAAGGGCAAAAGATGCCGGCAATGTCAGGACGAAGATTGTTTTGCTTGAAGATGCACTAACGAGGCTTCCTGCCTACTTTATATTGTCGTTAGTTTTTGCCGGTGCTGGCCTTGGCGCGGTATTTGCCGCTTCTTCAAAGAGAAGTCAGGTTCCTTATGTGATTTTGCTTGCAGTTATTTCCTATTTTGACCTTTACTTGGCTGACAGGAACTTTGTTGTGGATGCGGGAAGAAGCATAGAGGAAATGTATGGGGAAGACGAGATTATAAACTTATTAAAACAAGACAGGGAAATTTACAGGGTTTTTCCTTTGATGTACCAACGAGCGATGGATGGAACTCTCATGATTCACAGGATTCATTCTATTGGCGGTTATACCAGTTCTCCACCCAAACGCTATCAGGAGTTTATAGGGGCGGGCCAAAGTGTAATGTTTAATCCGCAGAATCTTCTTTTGTATCCCACTATGCTTAACTTTCTTGATTGTAAGTACATTATCGCTTATGATTTTTCAAAGCTTGATACCACAAGGTATGATGAGAATACAAAAAAAGCTATAAGAAATTGGTTTAGCTATCTTGCTAACTTTTCCCTGGACAAGAGCGTTGGTCAGCTTGCCCTGTACCGAAATGATAGCAATTTTGGGAGGGTTTATTTCTCAGAAAACTACAAAGTACTAAGTAGCGATTCGATTCTCAATTTAATGAAAAACTGGCCCGCTGATTCCTTTAAAAAGTATGTACTTCTTGAAAAGGAACCGGAAATCAAGGGAGAAAAAATTGTTTACGATGGAACGTTATCTCTTAATGTGGTTGCTCATAAAGGAAATAGCTTTGAAATTTCTGCAAGGCTCCCCCGTTCGGGTTTCCTTGTGGTTTCAGAGAATTATCATCCTGCTTGGAAATTTTACATTGATGGAAAAAAGGTGGAAACCTTTCTGGCAAACTACGCCTTTATGGCAGTCTATTGTCCAGCTGGTGAACACAGGATTTTGGCCAAGTTTGAGTCAGGTTATCACAGGCTCGGATTTATTCTCTGTTTTCTTGGATTTTCCATCTCTTTAATTTCACTTATAATAGCAATCAAAAGACCATAATGCAACTTAAAAAACTCCTCTGGAATATCCTCCAGTTAATGGTTGTTCTTGTCCTTTTTTATTACGTGGTCTCACCCCTTGTGAAAAATGCGAAAGCTTTCAGAGAGATTTTTCTTAGTCTAAACTTTTTGTTTTTAGCAGGTGGAGTAATTTTTTTATCTCTTGTTATTTTCTGTTATCCCTTCGTCTGGAGATACATTTTGAAGGGATTCGGGGTTGAAATACAGCCCTCTATGGCTGTAATCTCATGGATATATTCCAATATTGGCAAGTACATGCCGGGAAAAATATGGCAATTTGTTGGTAGGGTTGCCCTAACGAAGGATGTAATTCCGGAAATTACCTTAACCACCGTATTTCTTGAGGTTATTATTTCGAGCTCATCGGCGGTAATGGTTTTCTTTGCCCGTTTTTTTCTTAAGGGAGGCCTTCCACAGCTTTGGGCAGTCTACGCTTTAATTCTTTTTGCGGTTCTCCTGCTCCTCCAGCATCCGGTTGTTTTAAGGTTTTTCTTGAGAATTTTTGCAAAGATAAGGAAAAAAAATTACGACCTTAGCAAAGTCAGAATCCCGTTGAAGAGAAACCTTTTGGTGTTTTTGTGGTATTTTACCCTCTGGATTGCGACAGGTGTGAGTTTCTGGATTATGATTCAGGGGTCAAATATAAAAATTTCGCTTTTTGATTCTGTAACAACCTATCCAATATCATGGATACTTGGTTATTTGGCGCTGGTTGCTCCTGCGGGTTTCGGTGTAAGAGAATCGGTATTAATGACTCTCTTAAAAACGTCCTATCCGGTTGAGGTGGCCTCTGCCTTCTCTCTTCTTACAAGAATAGCGCTGATTTTTACCGACTTTTTGCTGTTTTTTATCACTATGCTTGTACTTGGGAATCCCTTAGTTGGAAATAAGGGTGAGGATATCAAGTGATGTTTTTGCGTAGCTTCCAGTTTTTGAATAGTTATGCTGGTTAATTTATAATTTTGATATGGAGGTCTCTCTTCTCGTTCCTGCAAAAGACGAAAAGGATAATATTGCCCCACTTGTTAAATATTTCCTGGAGTTCACTCAAAGAAATAACCTGAACTGGGAAATGGTCATTGTGGATGATGGTTCTGTTGATGGAACCTTTGAGGAACTAAAGAGGGTAGCTTCTGGGTATCCAAATATTAAATTCTACAAACACCGAAGAAATCTTGGTGTTACACATGCTTTGAAGACAGCGTTAAGGCACGCAAAATATAGTGTAGTTGCCTTTTTCCCAGCGGATCTTCAGTTTACCTTAGAAGATGTGCTAAAAATGAGTCAGAGAATTGAGAAAGAAGGGGTTGACCTTGTAGCGGGTTGGAAGATGGGAAAGTATGAAAAGCAATTCGTTTCAAGAATATACAATTTTCTCGTGAGAATTCTTTTTGGGATAAAGATCCACGATATGAATAGCATAAAGGTGATGAGAAGAGAAGTACTGGAACTCCTTCCCCTTCGCAAAGACTGGCACAGGTATATTATTCCATGGGCCAAAGAGTTTGGTTTTAAGATTGTTGAGGAGCGTGTAATTTTAAGGCCCAGAGTGTATGGAGTGAGCAAATACAGAGGGTTTGGTAGAGTGCTTATAGGTTTCTTTGACCTGCTCTCGGTTAAGTTTCTAATAACTTTCCGGCGGAAACCTATGTTTTTCTTTGGTGGCTTAGGACTTACAAGTGTTATTTCGGGCATCATTGTTGGCCTTATAGCCCTTTATTTGCGGATTTTTAAACATTTTGGGTACAGGCCGTTAATTTATCTTGTTATGTTTTTGCTTCTTTCGGGATTGATCCTATTTTTTATGGGGTTTCTCGGTGAACTCATTTCAGGACTTTATGATTCTATAGAGGGCGAGTCTCTTCTAAAATATGAAGAGGATGAAGGGAACACTTGAAAAGCTATTTGACCTTCTCTATTCCCATTTTGGTCCTCAACACTGGTGGCCCGGCGAGACCGAATTGGAGATAATTGTTGGAGCGGTTTTAACGCAAAATACCTCATGGAAAAATGTAGAGAAGGCGATTGAAAACTTGAAACGTGCCGGGAAAATGGATCTGAATGCACTCCACTTGACTAATGAATCTGAGGTTGCTAAACTTATAAGACCCAGCGGTTTTTTTAAACTAAAAGCAAGTAGACTGAAAAATATAGTTGATTTCCTTTTTCGAGCCGGAGGCATAGAGGCTCTTAAAGAGAAGGATTTACATGAGCTTCGAGAAACGCTTCTAAGAATTAGGGGAATTGGCCCTGAAACGGCGGATTCAATCCTCTTATATGCACTCGGGAAACCTGTTTTTGTCGTTGACGCATATACAAGAAGAATATTAAAGAGAATTGGTCTTATTCAAAGGGAAAATGTCTCTTACGATGAAATTCAGCAGTTATTTATGAAGAACCTGCCTCAGGATGTCCAGTTATATAACGAGTATCATGCACTTTTCGTAAAACTGGGCAAAACATACTGTACGAAGAGAACTCCAAATTGCAATAGTTGTCCTGCCCTTTCCATTTGTAAATATGGAAAGGAGATGGCTTATGTCCGTTAACCTTGGGATCGATGAGATAGAGAGAAAATGGCCTGAAGAACTATGGGGGGCCAGAGTTGGCCTTTTGGTTCATCAGGCTTCAGTGGATAGCAACTTGAGATACACATGGGATGTATTTTTGCATTCCCATTTTGTAAAAGTTAGGGCGCTTTTTGCCCCTCAACATGGGCTTTTTGGGGAAACTCAGGATAATATGATTGAATGGCAAGACTTTGAAGACCCAGCTACGGGACTTCCTGTCTATAGCCTTTATGGAAAAAGTAGAAAACCTTTATCCTACATGCTGGCTAATATCGATGGAATAGTGGTAGATCTTCAAGATGTAGGGTCACGATACTATACCTACATTTGGACTCTTTACCTTTTGATGGAAAGTGCTATGGAGAATAGGAAATTCGTGGTTGTTCTGGACAGGCCCAATCCCATAGGAGGGATTGAAGTTGAGGGGCCTGTTTTAAAGGAAGAGTTTTCCTCCTTTGTTGGACTTAAACCTCTACCTGTAAGGCATGGGATGACTATTGGGGAAATAGCCTTGCTTTTTAAAGGTGAATATTTAAAAGATGTTGAGCTTTATGTAATTAAAATGGAAAATTGGAAAAGAGAATATTTCTGGGAAGATACGGGTCTTGAGTGGATAAATCCTTCGCCCAATATGCCTTCTCCGAAAACTGCTTTGTTATACCCTGGTATGTGCCTTTTTGAAGCTACCAATGTAAGTGAAGGCAGAGGTACAACGAGACCCTTTGAAATAATAGGAGCTCCTTTTATAAATCCTTATGAGCTTGTTGAAACTCTTAAAAATTTTCATCTGGAAGGAGTTTATTTCAGACCACTCTATTTTATTCCGACCTTTAATAAGTATGCAGGAGAAAAATGTGGGGGCGTTCAGATTCATTTGAAAGATAGAGAGAACTTTAAGCCTTTTAAGGTTGCAGTTACGCTTATTAAAGTTATTAAAGAACTTTATCCTCAGCGTTTTCAGTGGCGCAGACCTCCTTACGAATACGAATTTGAAAAGCTTCCTATTGATATTCTTGCGGGTACAAGCCATTTACGTGAGGCGTTGGAACGGAAAGATTCTATGGAAAGTCTTGAATCATGGTGGATTTCGGAAAGCGAGGCTTTTGATAGAATGGTGAGATCTAAATATCTTATATATGAGTAATTTAGATGCCCTCATACTTTCAGCAGGTTTTGGTGAGAGGCTGAGGCCTATCACTAAGGATTTCCCAAAGGTGTTGCTTCCCATACTGGGAAAACCTATTCTATTTAGAATATATGAAAAAATTTGGGCTTTAAAGCCTTCAAAAATTTTTGTTAATATCCATTACCACTCTGATCTTGTTGAGAAAGCAACTAATGAGTTAGAAGGTGTGGAGATCGTTAAGGAGCCTGAAATTCTTGGAACGGGTGGAGCTATTATTAATGTAGCCAGAAGAAGTAAGGCTGAAAATGTTCTTGTGCACAATGGAGACGTGTTTACTGATATAAACTTGAAATCACTTATCGATTTTCACATTTCTATGGGTTCCGATATCACTCTCGCTGTATCTGAGATTGTGCCTTTGAAAAATCTCGTTATTGATGGGGAGGATTTTAAAGGAATTGGAGAAGGAAAAGTAGGGTTTACAGGAATTGCAGTATACAAGAAAAAATTGCTGGATGAATTTGAAGTTAAGCCTATTGATGTAAAAAAGGTATGGGTTAAGGCTATTGAAAGGGGTTATAAAGTAAAGGTTTTTAAGCCTGGAGAACGATATTGGCACGACATTGGTACTCCAAATGGTTACGCAAAGGCCATTTTTGACCTTTTGGGCAAGATGGGAGAAAGGGTTTTTGTTAATGTGAAAGTAAAATCTTTACCACCATTAAGTTTTGATGGATTTCTTGTAATTGAAGGTGAGCCAGATATTGAAAGAAGTTGCTTCTTTAAAAATGTGGTAATTATAGGCGATCTTAGATTGGTGAAAGGTGTGTATGAAAATTGTATTATTTCGCCCTCCGGTATTGCCCATTTTGATGAAATCTCCGCGATGGGGGGCGAATTGAACAAATATATTATTGGGTTTGGTGGGTCTGACCGGAAGTTCTGGAGGGTCCGCAAAGATAATAAAAGCTATGTAGTGTGTGAGTACGGCGAGAACAGTGAAGAAATGGAGAAACACCTGAAAGCCACAGAACTTTTGCTGGAATGTGGACTTCCGGTGCCTCAAATTTTTGGTGTCGACAGAGTAAAAGGCCAAATATTCATGGAGGATTTTGGAGATACAACACTTTATTCTTATTTTAAATACCCAGGTAATCGTGATTATCTCAAGTATTATGGTGAAGCTATCAGGATTATTGCAAGGCTTCATGCATTGGCTCCTAAGCAAAAAAGTTCAAGATATTTCGATGATTATGTCTTTGACTTCGAATATTTCAGATGGGAACAGCGGCATTTTATTAACAATTTCGTGAAGAGATTCACTCAGATAAAAGTTTCTGAAGGTGTAGAAGAAGAACTATGTCAAATTGCCCGTATTTGTAGCGAATTTGAAAGGGTTTTACTTCACAGGGATTATCAAAGCCAAAATATTTTCGTGAGACCTAATGGTTACCTTGGCATTGTCGACTTCACGGGCCTCCGGTGGGGACCAAAAAGCTACGATATTGCCTCTTTGATATTTGACCCCTATATGCCCTTTATAAAAAACTATCAAGAAGAGCTTCTTAAAATTTACATTGAGGAATTTAATTCCCTCTCTGAAGTTTCTCTCTCCATTAGTGAACTTGAAACCGAGATGAAGTATACGAGGCTTCAAAGGCACATGCAAGCCCTTGGCGCTTATGGTTTCCTTTCAAAGGTAAAAGGGAAAGTATATTTTATGAAGTATATAATTGATGGCTTAAAACTTTTAATTGAAGACTTAGATGAATTTAAAGCTGAATGGGCGGCGTTAAAACTTCTTATTACTGAGCTACTTAATCAACTTCTTGACACTAAGAGCCTTGTTGAGTATAATTATTTATTATGATATTCAGAGGAAGTGGTGGAGGAGATTTTAAGAGTAAAAAATTACAGGCTCAGAAATTGATTGGGCAAGGTAAATATGATGAAGCTCTTGAACTTTTGCTGGAGCTATCCAAAACGGCTTCAGATCCAGAAATTTTTAACTCCATTGGTGATCTCTACATAAGAAAGCAGAACCATGAGAAGGCCTTGGAATATCTTGAAAAGGCTTACAAGATGTACAAAGAGCAGGACTTCCGTGATATTGCGGTATCTATTGCCAAGAAAATTTTGAGGTTAGACAAAGAGCGGCATGATGTTTACCTTGATCTTATCCAGATGGAGCTGGAAGGTGGTAATGTCGATAGGGCGCTGGATTGGGCTCTTGAATACATTAAACTGCCCCATATAGATGCTGTCTATCTTGGAAAGCTTTTTAATCTCATCAATGAGTTTGCTAATGTGATTCAAGAACACACTGAGCAGGCATCGAAGTTTGAAAGGCTTTTTATGAGGGTCCAGGAGCTTGCTGAATCTCTTGCGATGATAAGTTTGGAGAGTGGAATTGAGTTTGCACAACCTCAAGAGTTTTATGAACATGGAGACGTTGGAGGATTGGGTGGATTTTTTAGCGAACCACAGGAAGAGGGTACAGCCGTTTCTGGGAAACCAAGAAAAAAGGAAGAAAAAGAAGAAGTGGAGAAGTTAGAATTT
This sequence comes from uncultured bacterium, assembly GCA_964654765.1. Lineage (GTDB taxonomy): Bacteria > Hydrothermota > Hydrothermia > UBA1063 > UBA1063 > UBA1063. The sequence goes on from CAZZKY010000090.1 coordinate 28,787, forward strand.
ATTGAAAAAGAGGAGTTTGAGGAAGAGCCACAAACATTTATTACTTCCTCAGGTTTCGCCGATTTTTTAGGAGTTCCTTCTCCAGAGTCGCAAAAGGCCGTGTCTCAGGAATTTAAATCCTCGGGAGAAAAAATAGTGTTCGAAGAAGAGGAAGAAGAGATACCCGTTGAACAGATTTCTGAAAAAACTTTAGTTGTAGAAGAAACACCCATTACTGAAGAAAAAGCCACGATAGTGGAACTGCCTGAGGAAATAGAAAAAATAAGTGTTAAACCTAATGTGGAAGAATTTAAAACCGTCGTTGAAGAAGCTCCCGAGGAAGTGGAGGAGATTCAGAAAGAGTGGGAATCTACTCTTAAAAAGGTTACAGAAAGAAAGAGTGAGAAACCATTTATGGAAGAAGGCATAGAATTAGAGCAGGAGCTCTCTATAAGAGATTTTGGGGGAATTGCTGAAGAGAAGAGACCGGCGGAGGAGAGAATTGAAGAACTGGAAGAGTCCTTAGGAAAGGATTTCATTACCCTTGAGAAAGAGACTGAAAAGAAGGCACAACCTGTGGAAAGGAAATCTTCAAAAACAGAGGAGACAAAAGGTGTAAGGGAATTTGAAACTTCCAAAAAGTTTGTGTTAGAAGAAAAGACAGAAAAAAGACCATCGGAAAAGCCTGTTGCAAAGACCATACCAGAACCGGGAGTTAAGAAAAGAATAGAAGGTATAGAAGCAGAAGAAAGGTATGAGATTTTGCTGAGGGTTTTAAAGGAGCTAAAAGAGGATATTTTAACCCTTGAAGAATGGCCTTATCCGTCTGACCCCCCATTTGAGGTAGCGAAGGAATATTATGAAATGAAGCTCTACCAACCTGCTATTGAAGAATTTCAAAAATTGCTTGGTGATCCAAGGTACAGGTTGCAGTCTATGATTTTCCTGGGAAGAATATTTTACGAAAGGGGTGACCTTGAGTTGGCGGAGGTTATTCTGAGGAAGGCAGTTGAGGAAGTGGGAACCCTTGATAAGGATTACATTGAAGCATACTATTATCTTGCATTGACTCTTGAGAGTATGAAGAGGTATCATGAAGCCAAAGAGTTTTATACCAATGTTTATGTGTTTGATTCCAGATTCAGAGATGTGGAGGAAAAAATTAAATCATTGAGGAGTATGGGGATATGATAAGGAAAGATGCAAAAGTTGAAGACAAAACAGGCGTTAAGGTAACCTTTGTGGAGCTTCTGGAGAAGAGTGGCGTTATTACAAAAGAGGCTCTCAAAAGTGCACTTGCTGAACAATGGGAAAGAGGGGGAACCCTTGAAGAAATTCTCGTAGAAAAGGGATTCTTAAATGAAGAGCAACTGGTAAAATTCATTCTCGATAGTTTTCCTATGCTCCATTATGTAAGCCTTAAGGATATAGACATCGATCCCGATGCTGTGGAGCATATCCCTTCAAGGATTGCAAGAAAATATCTTGTCATACCTATACGGAAGAAGGGAAAATCCCTTGCGGTGGCGATGGCGAATCCCATAAATAGGGAAATGCTCGCTGAGCTTAAAAATGTCACTGATTTAAAGATAAGGCCTTTTATTTCAAAGGTTAGTGAAATAAAAGAGGCTATAGAGAAGTATTATGCAGAATCGGAGTCGGTGGAAAAAATTAGTGAGCCTTTTACAGGAGCTAAAACGAAGAGAGAAATAGGTGTGCTGATAGCCAAAGATAAAACCTTTGATAGCTTTATTGTAGATGAAACTAATAAGCACGCCTTCCTTTTATGTAAAGATATAGCTGAAACGAGAGGAGTGGGTGAGAAAAAAGTATTTTTATTTGGGCCTGATGGGTGCGGAAAATCCCACCTACTCCAATCGATAGCGAATTATATCCTTGAGAATGAAGCTTTGCGAAGGTTCATTTACATTGATGCTTATAAATTTTATTCTACCATTAAAGAGCTTAAGACCGAGAGAGAAGTGGATAGGTACATTGAGATTTTGAGCGATGTTGATATCATCCTCTTTGACGACCTCGATTTTCTCGTGGGCAAGGATTTTGCACAGGATGCACTCCTTACCGTTCTGTCGGACCTGATTTCCAGGGACAAGCAGGCGGTAATAACTTCTGCTTATCCTTTAAAAAACATGCCTACCTTGAATCGGAAGTTGAAGCAGCTACTAACGGAATTTATGACCATAGGTATTGAGGAACCTTCAGCGGATCTTAAGAGGAAGGTTGCAAGGATGTTTGCAGGAGAGGAAGGCCTTCCTTCAAGTGTGATTGACCAGATTGCCAGTAAGCCTGGTTTAAACCTCAAAAAAATTGAGACCATAGTTCGAGAACTTTTAACTTATAAGAGGTTAGGTGAAAGAATTGATGAGAACCTGATAAATAAGGTGATTGGAGCCTTTATTGAGGCAGGTAAATAAAAAAGGGGGTTAGTGATGGCTTTATTAGGTAAGATGGGGAAAGCAAAAGGCCCAATTGTCGTAATTGACATTGGGTCGCGGTATGTTAAAGCTGCACTTTTCAGCAGAGTGAAGAAAGAGCTGGTTCTGACGGCCTATGCACTTGAAAAGGTTCCACCTGATGTGATTCTTGGTAAGGACATTATTGACCGTCAGGTCTTGATTGATAAGATAAGGGATGTCTATGCAAAGCTCGGGACAGATTCAACTCAAGCAGTTGTAAGTATTGCAGGCGGTGAGGTTAAGTCGAAGGCAATGGTAATTCCATACTATAAGAAAAAGGAGAAACTGGCGGAAGCCGTTGACTGGAAAATTAAGGAAGAGTTACACGTTGATCCCACGGAAATTGTTAGAGATTATGAAATACTTGGAGTGAGTCAGATTGCAGAGTCGGTTGACATCCTTGTTGGGACTGCCAAGTTGAGCTTTATATACGATGTTCTCGATATTGTAAGAGCTGCTGGTCTTGAGCCCATCCTTGTGACAACGGACCTGATATCCCTGTTTAGAGTTATTGAAGCGCTTGATCTTAAAAACCTGCCTGGAGACAACGTTTTTCTCCACATGGGTTACGAGGTAACCTTATTGATTCATATCAAAGATGGTCAGATTCAACAAATGGTTGAAATACCAACGGGTGTAAAATCTTATGTTGATAACCTTTCGAGATTTTTTGACCTAAGGGTTGAGGAGGCGGAGGAAGTAGTGTTGAATGGACCAACGGCTGCTATTGAAAAGTCCGCCTTTGATGATACAATGGATTCTCTTCATGATAGGTTCCTGTCACCTGAAAAATACGTGCCTGCATTAACAGAGGGCTCCCGAAAATTTAACATTTACTTATCGGGTGGTGGAAGCAGGCTGTATGGACTTGAAAGTTTCATAAAAAGCAAGTACGGGGTAGATATAAAATATCTTGATATAACGACCCTTTTTTCCATTGAAGAAGGCGTGAGGGATTTAAAAAATAATGCACCACTCCTTACGATTGTTGTAGGTAGTGCCCTTCACTTTTACAAGAAAGAACACAAAGTTAACTTAATGCCAGTCGAAGCCGGTATGGAAGCGTTACCGGTTGTCGAGGAAGTTTCTTTACTTCCTCACATCGTGGGTGCTCTTTTTGTATGGCTTCTTATCCTAATTAGTATAATTGCTTTGTCGTTGGGAACATCCCGAAGAATTTCAGGATTGAAAAAGCAAATAGCCCAACTGCAAGCCGAGGAAATTGAACTTCAAAAGAAGGCTGATGAGATAAGGGGATTCAAGCAGGAGATTGAGGATGCAAAGAGGAAGCTGGATTTGATTGCCCAATTGCAGAAAGGTAGGACAAGATACGTCCAGCTCCTTGATGAAATAAATAGAGTCATTCCATCAGGTTGTTGGCTTGAGTCTTTAACAAGAAGCGGAGATGTTCTAAATATTTCGGGAGGGGCGGTATCAAATGTGAGAATATCACAATTTATGAGCAATTTGAGAAGATCCCCTATTGTGGATTCTGTAAGCCTCCTGTCCATAGAGGTTGCAGGTGGTCAGGAGGAAAGATACGCCAATTTTCAATTGAGTGTTAAATTGAAGTAAAAGGAGGTTTTACAAATGAGGTATTTTTATCTTGGCATTGCTTTGGTCGCTGCATTTCTCTTGTCATCCTGTAGTAGTATAACTGAAAATACTGTCACTGTAAAAGGGAAAGTTGGGTACGTAGTTGCTTACATTGACACGGTTTTAAGCGAAACGACATATGTATTTCACCCTGCTAACGGGGCGAAATTATATTTAATGGGTGACCCTGGAGCTGAGTATCCTTATTCTGGAGAGGTGCTTGAAACCACGAGTGACTCTATAGGTGAATACACTTTCGTGGTGGAACCTATCACAGAATACGAAGGGCTTATTCCGTCTTCAAATATCGGTATTAAGATTCAGGTATTTTACTTTGATAGTTTGATTGGCCCTGCCTACGGTGAGCTTTCTGGTTATACCATAACCCCAGGAAAGGATGTAACTCTTCCTACAATATATCTTAACAGAAAAACTCAATAGAGGGGTCCATGGAGAGATTAAAGACACCAGCAGCAATTTGGCTTATAGCGGTTATAGTTTATGTTCTCACCTTCGTCTTTCTCTGGAATTCGATGTATGCATCGAAGGCCAGAGAATTGAAGAAGGTGGAGAGCGCTTATAAAGCTCAATACTCTAAGGTGCAGAGTTTGAGGGAATATGTTAAAGATTATGACAAGATAATAAAAGAAAAGGATTCGCTGCTCGCCCTCTGGGAAGAGACGCAAAAATACCTCCCTCAAGAAGAAAAAATGGAAGAGTGGCTCTCACAGCTAACAGGAATGGCAATCACTTCTGGGGTCAAAATTACGAGTTTCAAACCTCAAAATCCGAATATTAAAGAACTTTACGTTGAGTATCCCATATCTATGGATGTTGCGGGAGGATTCCACGAGCTTGGCACCTTTATAAGTTTTATTGCCAACTCCGAAAGAATAATGACAGTGGATAACCTTCAAATAGAGAAGACGAGTGGCTCTGAAAGCGGCCAAACGGTGAAAGCAAAACTAAGGATCATTTGCTATATCTATAATCCACAGGCATCTGCAACCACAGGAGGTAGAAGATGAAAAGAATCACATTATTAATACATCTTTTGTTTTTTACAAGTGGAGCTTTTGCTCAGAATCTACTGAAAGCTTACGCAATTAAAGATCTACCTGAAGGTATTTCTATAGAGCTTGAATTTTCGGAGGGTGTACCGGAATTCAGGCATTTTACCCTTACCAATCCTCCAAGGATTGTTGTAGACCTCGTTAACGTTGCCTATGGCCTTGGTGAAAAAGTCTTTGTGGTTGGAAAAGGCGGAATTGAAAGGATGAGAGGTGCTCAGTTCCAGAGGGAGCCTGTTCCAATAGCCAGAATAGTTCTTGATGTAGATGGTTTCAGAACTTACAATGTATCCCAATCTGATGGAAAACTTGTAATTTATGTTGGTGGGCTTTCTGAAGAACCTTACAAAAGCGAAGCCCCCGAATTACCAACCCCCTCAGGAGAGAGTGAAGGAATCAAAGAGTCTAAAAAGCCTCAATATAAGATGGAATTTGGAGAGAAATATTTCTACTCCTCACGTGGGAAGAAGGATCCATTCAAGCCAGAATCCTTAGAGGGTGAGGAAGAACTTTTGAATGTGAGCGAAGCCAAACTCCTTGGTATAATTAAAACTGATGAAGGGAACGTTGCCCTTCTTCAAGACAGAAGGGGGGTAGGCTACGTTTTAAAAGAGGGGGATAGGGTAAGGAACGGTCGGGTTGTCAGAATTGAATCCGACCGGGTTATTTTTGCAACTGTTGATTTTGGTTTTACAAGAAGAATTGAACTTAAATTAGAGGAAGAGAAGAAATAAAAGGAGGTTTTATAAATGAAATTGTTTAAAAAGCTTGGTCTTTTGCTTCTTGCAACTGCATTAGTTTACGCCCAGGAAGCCAGAATAACGATGAGCGTTGAGCAGGCCGACATAAGGACAGTGCTAAGGGCCTTTGCTGAAGTAGGTAAGGTTAACATCATTACTACACCTTCCGTTACCCAGAAGGTAAGTTTTAATATTAAGGATGTACCTTGGAGATTGGCACTCAAGTCCCTTCTCGATGCCTATGGCCTTGCAATGATTGAAAGTGAAGGTGTTATAACAATAATGACTCAGCAAGAATTTGGACAGCTTAAGACTGCTGCTGATCTTGACCTAAAAGTTATGAAAGTGAGGTATGCTGATGCACGAAAAGTTGCCGAAGTTTTAAAATCCCAGCTCTCCCCAAGGGGTGATATTAAAATTGACGAGACATCCAATGCACTGATCGTGACCGATTTGAGGGTAAATCTATATAAAGTTGAAGAACTTTTAAGCCAAATAGACAAACCCTACCCTCAGGTTCTAATTACCGGAAGAATAGTTGAAGTGGATTACAATGAGTCACGCAAACTGGGAACAGAGATCCGCGGTATGATATTTGGAAATCCTGCTTTAGAGGCTGCAACTTACGATGTTCCTCAACATAGTGTTCCTATGGCAGAAAATCCGAGTTATTTAACTGTACATTATCTTGGCTCAAAGGCACTTAAAGTTCAGGCGGCAATTGATGCCCTTGAGGGGCAGAGCAAGGCTAATACTATCTCTGAACCTAAGATAATGGTGCTTGATAATGAAAAAGCCTCTATTTACTCAAAAATTAGAGTACCGGTGACATCAAGAGATATGGCAGGTAATACAATAGTACAGTTTGAGGAGACGGGTGTACTCCTTGAGGTAACTCCACACATTATACCCGATGGTAAAGTTGTAATGAACATTAAAACGGAAACCGGTGATCTAACAGGTTATTCAGCTACGGGGCAGCCAATTACTTCTAAAAGAGGAGCGGAAACAAAAGTTACAGTAGCAGATGGTGAAACGGTAATGATAGGTGGAGTGATCATTGAAAAAGATAAGAGGGCAAAGCAGGGTCTTCCTCTTATTTTAAGGGTTCCTGTTTTGAGGTACCTCTTTGGAAGAGACCAGGTAGACAAAGGGAAGTCTGAAATTTTGATCTTCCTTACCCCGAATATTGTTAAGGAGTAATTTATGACTAATCAAAGCCTCAAGAAGGGCATGACTCTTGCCGAAATTCTCCTTGTCATATTCATAATCAGTATCTTGTTTGCCATACCTTTCTGGGGCGGCACAAGATGGATTCAGAGAAACAGGCTAAGAAACGAGGCTGTTAAGATAAGGGCCCTTCTTGAGAATGAAAGGACAACAGCTATGGCCTCCAATGCGAGGCGGGCCGTTGTATTTAACGGTAGAAATGTGGAAATAAGGGCAGAAGTATTAACCCATCCTCTTCCCAATTACGACTCGATAGTGGCGACTTACAGTAATTATATTAATCCCAGGATTAACTTGGGTGGGCTGACTGGTGCGAATGCACTTCATGGTGGAACTATCGATTCAGATGGTATTATGTTTGGTACCGGTACTGGTGCTCAAAATGATAC
>CAZZKY010000091.1:0-8924 GCA_964654765.1 uncultured bacterium
GTTGAATTTGAGTATGAAGGCATCATAACCACCTGCATTACTTCCCTGATAGTAAGCACCACCCCCTGGATTGTAAACAGGAAAATCGGTAGAACGAGTCCTACCCACCACATAAACATTACCCTGTGGGTCTGTGGTGACAGAAAAGGCAGAATCATAATCACTTCCCCCATAATAAGTAGCCCACATTCTTACACCACTCGTGTCGAATTTGAGTATGAAGGCATCAAAAGAACCAGCCCTGCTTCCCTGATAGTAAGCACCACCGCCTGGATTGTAAACAGGAAAATTGGTAGAATAAGTATAACCCACCACATAAACATTACCCTGTGGGTCTGTTGTGACAGAAAGGGCAGAATCATTACTACCTCCCCCATAATAAGTAGCCCAGAGCCTCTCTAAGGGTGGATCTATGACAAGGTTGTCTTGCCTTCTCCAGTTTCTTACATCATAAGCTAATACCCCATCATCAATAACATAACTCACCTTCACTTTCTTTTCACCCTCATAAGCATAGATGCTTCCATCAAGAATCTCTCCAACAGGAGTGGATAATATTACCTCACTACCATCTTCCTTTAATTTCACATCTGCCCACTTAACTTTCAATCTTATCCTCTCAGGATCACCTTCGGGCTTTACTACAAACTCATGGTGCAACTTCCCATCAGCATCATAACGGAATACCCAATCTATACCAGGATAAACCTCTTTTACCCTTGCAACCCTATAAGTCTTTACCTCTTTTATACCATCGGGACAACTTGGTAAGTAGTAGTTCACGTAACCCGGTAGTTCATCTTCAAAAACAATCTTAGTTCTACTAATATTGCCACCCACAAGCTCAAGATCAACTCCGGCATATTCTATTTCTAAAGGTATGTCGTTCTTTAATATGTTTATAGGATTAATATCTTCCAATTGTGTATTTAATTCTTCACCTTTTTTTGAATAAATCACATAGCTAACGCCGTCTTTTTTAAAGAACAAATGGAGTCCCTGAACCTTTGCAGAGAAAATGATATCATTTATGGTATTTCCCTCGAAGTCTGTTATCTGGCCGTAGTTAGGCTCAAAACCCCTATATGCTTTTAAAAGTTTGTCAGTTTCAAGACTTGCATATAGTGGGAGAGTCCCAGAGATTAGACCTATCAAAGCGTATCTAATCAATTTACACATAATAAAAACTCCTGTTATATTTGAGCAAATATTATAGGGTGACGATTACAAAGTCAAGTACAATTTTGGATTAATAAAAGTTCTGACTAAAAGTTGCAAGTTAACTCAACAAAATTTTGGAAAAAGTAAATTCATTGCGGATTACTGGAATATTAAGTTATTTTACAGAAACGGTGTTAAAATGGCATGTTTTAAATTCGCAATAGGTTTGAATTATGTGACTACTAATCACAAAATTTTAAGGAACTAAAAATGAAGGGGATTTATTTAAATTAGTTCTTAATACGAACAATTTGCCTTACAATTATTCTTGTGGAGAAGCAGACTGCGGTTAAGCTTTACAGCCTTGCTGTGATCCGTGGATTGCAATCTGCAAGTTATGCGATCAGTATTCCGTTTTTAAGTATCTATCTTTACAATGTGCGTGGTGTTCCAATGAGCCTTGTAGGCACTATCATTGGATTCGCTGCGGTTTTGGGATCTTTTTTAAGGTTTTATGCCGGGAGGCTTTCTGATACTCTCCCAACTGATACTGTAATGAAACTCGGCTTATTTTTAAGGGCATCGGGCTTTTTAGGTTTTTCGATTTTGATTTTACTCAAAGCAAATCCTCTATTATTTTTCTTTTTCTTTCTTTTAAACTCAAGTGGGGCCAGCTTTTTTATGTCGGCCTCAGATGTTTTTGTTGCAAAAAACATCGATGAACCAGATAGGCCTTTTGCTTACAGCGTTATAAGAGTTGGGGGAAATTTGGGTTTTGCAATTGGTCCTTCTATCGGTGGATTCATTTCACGCTATTCTTATGCCATGACTTTTTTCGCCTCCTTTTTACTTCAAGTAATTTGTGTTTTTCTTATAATTTACCTTGTATCCTCCAGAGAGGAGAGAAAAAGTGTAAATCTAACAAAGGAAATTTCCTTTGGAGATGTGTTTAAAAACAAAAATTTTATGTTATTTATCGCTGGGACTTTCGTTCTTTCACTCCTTATGGGTCAACTCATCTCAACACTTTCTGTATATGCAAAACATAAAGGGCTGGATAACGTTCAGATTGGTTACCTTTACAGTATTAATGGTTTTATGGTAGTTTTCTTTCAGATGCTAATAATTAAAGTTGTGGACTATCTGGGTTACAAAAAAGGGTTGGTTTTGGGCTCTCTTCTTTATTCCGTGGGTTACTTTTATTTTGCTTTTTCCCATAATTTTACCAATTTTGCAATTGGAGTCATAGTTCTCACTACAGGAGAAATGCTGGCGATGCCCCTTTTGACCACCATAACTTCGGCTATGGCCCCAGATGATAAGAGGGGATTATACATAGGTTTCCTCGGGTTTATAGAGGGCCTTTCCTGGGCGGTAGCACCTTTTATTGGTGGTGTTTTAATTGATATCTTTCTAAAAACTCCTGTTCTAATATGGGGAACTGTCGCGTCCTTTGGGGTTATATCCAGTATCATATTTATGAAGGTAAGGTTTAATTGACGCGTACTTTCCTTTATAATTCAACAATAAGGAGAAGTTATGAAAAGAGTTTTTTTTCTATTGTTAGTGTTTTCTTTATCCTGCCAAGCAAGGAAAGCTAAGGCTCCCGAAACTTCAGATTCCCTGTTTAACAGAGCTATGGAATATTTCCAAAGGAGAAAGTATAGTCGGTCTGCTGAACTTTTCAAGGAATTTGTGTTTAAATATCCTCTCAGTGATAGTGTGGATGCTGCACAGTACTACCTTGCGAAAAGTTATAAAGATGCTAAAAACTATGATGACGCAATAACCGAGTATCTCTTCTTGATCAATACCTTTCCAACCAGCGAGTATGTTGCTAATTCTTATCTCGAGTTGGCAGAATGCTATATGGAAAAAAGTAAAACCATTTCAAGGGATACCGAGTCAATAAATGAGGCGAAGAGATACATTAATGAATTTAAAAATCGTTTCCCTGATAATCCCCAGATGGAAAAGGTAAGGGAGCTTGAAAAGGCACTTTACAGAAGAAAAGGTCTTAAGTACGTGTACATTGCCGAAACTTACCTGAGGATAGGACATCCGGAAGCTGCTGACGTATACATCAATTTGGTTTTTGAAGAGTTTCCTGAGGATGATAGCCTTGTTAATGCAGCAAATTTACTTAAAGTGAGGAGCTATTTATTGAAGAAGGAATGCGATTCGGCAAAAGTGCTTTTTGCTGAAATTAAAGAAGCAAATGATAAAGCTTTTCAAAAAAGGATAAATAAAACAGCCAAAGAAATTGAAAGGAAATGCAAAAAATAGGTATTTTTGGCGGTGCTTTTGATCCTATACATATTGGTCATGTTATCCTTGTTCAGGATGTATGGGAAAATGTTGAGCTGGATAAAATTCTCTTTTTGGTGAATTATAAGCCACCTCATAAGGAAGTCTATGCCTCCTTTGAAGACCGGTTTAATATGGTAAAACTTGCGGTTGAGGGGATTGAATATTTTGAAGCCTCAGATTTTGAAGCCGTAGAAAATATTGTACCATCCTACACGGTGAATGTACTTGAGAGACTTAAGGGTAAACTTAAAGATGCAAAGTTTTTCTTAATTCTCGGTGCAGATCAGTACCAGGCTTTAACATCGTGGTATAATTATAATAGACTTGTTGAAATGGTTAATTTTGTTGTACTTAAAAGGCCCGGTTGGTGGCTAAATGTGACTAATACCGAAAAGGTTATCTTTCTGGATGAAAGGCTTATTGATATCTCCTCCACAGAAATAAGGGAAAGGGTTAGACAGGGCAAGAGTATAAAATATCTTGTCCCTGAAAAGGTTTTTCACTATATAACTGAAAGAGGCTTATACCTGCGGGTCTAAAAGACTGGTAAAGCGATAAGTCCGTAAGTTCCTGGCCCCACGTGAACCGAAAGTAAAGGTCCTGCTTCGTTCACAATTAGCTTCCTAACAGGAAATTCAGATCTTACAAAGGACTCCAGTCTTTCAACGAACTTGCTTTGTCCTACATATGCAATTCCAAAGTCATAGGTCTGAAATGGATTAAGTTGCTCCTTTATGATTTTAATTATTTTCCTGAAAGCCCTTTCCTCACCCATTGCGGTTCCGATATTTTCAAGCTCGCCTTCTGGGTTAACAACAATTAAGGGTTTTATGTGAAGGAACTCAGCAATTCCACCTTTCAGATTGGAGATTCTTCCTGACCTTATAAGATATTTAACGGTTTTTAGTGTCAGAATGAAAAAGGATTTTTTCTGAACTCTTCTAAGGTATTCCAAGGTATTCTCAATATCATAACCTTCTTCGAACTTTTCGATCGCTCTTAGGGCGAGAAGTGTAGTTCCAAGGGATGCCATTTTTCCGTCAAAAAGGTACACCTTAGGGTACTTTGAAGCCACCATCCTTATAGCGTTGTAAGTCCCGGAGAGCTTAGAACTTAGAGTAATTATTACTACTTTTTCATACTTTGAAAGAGCCTCTTTTATTGTTCTTTCAATGGAAATGGGGTCGGGCTGGGAGGTGGTCATATGAGTTTTTCCTTCCATTAGTAGTTCAAGAACTTGCTTTTTGTCTATATCGATTCCTTCAAGGTACGTTTTCCCGTCCATGATAAGTTGAAGTGGGATGATGTTTATTCCATACTCTTGAGCAATGTCTAAAGGGATGTCCGCTGTTGAATCTACTATTACGCCAAACTCTTTTTTCCGAGCCTTCAAATTCATTTCAATCATGTCGTCTATTTTATGTTTCAAAATAGTTCCCTTTTGCTTTAGAACTTCAAATACTTTTTGTGGCCAGTTAGTATGTATATGGATTTTGAATAATCCCCCAGCACCTGCGATTAAAAGAGAACTACCCAGTGCACCAAGAACAAAGGCCAGTTTTTTCTTGTCGAGTTTGTCACTTTTGATAACGGCTTCTGTGCAATATCGGTGTTCTATGTGCTCTTCTTCTATAATTCTTAGAGTTTCTTTAGTTGGGACTTTGCTTAATTCTATTTTACCCGTATTTATGTACTCTACTATGCCTCTTAAAATTAAGACGAATCCATAGGCTCCGGAATCTACTACACCTTTCTCTTTAAGCTTTGGGAGCAATTCAGGGGTTTTGGCTAAAGAGTTTTCTGCCTTTTCAAGAAGCAGTTTCAGGAATTTGATAAAGTTTTTTTCCGTTTCAGCCATTTCAGCAGCATATTCTGCGACTTCCCTCATTACAGTTATTATTGTTCCTTCTACAGGCTTTTCTAAAGAGTCATATACCGCATTCGTAGCGTGTATAAGTGCTTCGGCAAATTCGGAGGTGTTAATACTTTCTTTTCCTTTCAGGGCCTCGGCAAGTCCTATAAAAAATTGGGATACAATTGTCCCTGAGTTTCCCTTGGCTGTGAAAAGGATTGCTTCTGAAAATCTTCTTACTACTTCGCATAACTTGAGACTTGAAGATTCCATGAGAATGTTGACCCCACCCAATAATGTCTCTGCGAGATTTGTACCGGTATCTCCGTCTGGTACAGGAAAGACATTAATCCTGTTTAATTCATCTTTTAGGTCTTGAACTTTGATAATTCCTGCAAGTAAAGCCTTTCTCAATTCTTTTGCACGTAATTTTGTCACTTCCATAGTGTTATTATTTTAAATTCTCTTCGTCAGATTTTTTAATACCTTTTATTTCCGGTAGAAAATTCCAGAGATAGGCAATCAATAAAAACATTGAAGTGTAGGCAACAAATCCAATTGTTAGCCTTGCAAAGGGGTTTCTTGTAAAGAGAAAATAACAGGGAAGAAGGGAAATTGTACTCGCTATGATTACCTTGACTAATTTCCAAAGGTATTCCGGGAGAATTGGATTATTTATAGATACCATTGCGGTCAAAAAGAGAGACTGAATTAAGGTCCCTGCAGAAACGGCAAGGGCAAGGGCTGGAAAGTCCATTATTCTGGAAAGTGTAAGTGCTATTGCAATATTTACAATTGTACCCAAAATTACGCTTACGTTTGGAATCTTAATTTCTCCTCTTGAAAAGTAGTAGTTCAGAAATATTTTTGAAGTCCCTATGGCGAAGACGTGAGGGGTGTAAAAGATCAAAGCCTGAGCTGTTTGTAGAGTGTCCAGATGAGTAAAAGCACCTCTCTGAAAGAGTACCTGAACAATTTCACCCGAGTAAAAAATGATGAAAATTGAAGAGGGTAGGGTTAGAAATACAGCATAAAAGAAAGACTTCCACAAAGCTTCCCTCATTTCGCTGTTTTTAGCAACAAGTCTTGAAAAGGACGGCATTGAAACTGTCTGAAGGCCAACGGCAAAAAGACCTACCGGAACCTGCATAATGCGATAAGCGTAAGTAAGGTAAGATACAGAGCCTTCTTTTAAAAAGGTGGCTATTAGTGTATTGATAAAGGGGGCAATCTTAGAAAACCCAACGCTTATAAAAACGGGAATAAGTAACTTTCCAAAATCTTTTAGGTAAGGATGGCGAAAGTTGAAGGTAATTTTAGGTAAGACTTTGTATACTTTGAGTCTCTGCGACAGGTAAAGTAGCTGCAACAAACCGCCAAATAGAACAGAATACCCAAGAATGGTAGCGTATTCTCCTTGTGGAAGAAAGTATTTAGAAACGATTATAATGATGATAATCCCCAGATCAAATAGAGCAGGTGAAAGTGCGGGGTGAAAAAATTCGTTCTTTGAATTCAGTATTGCTTGAAAAAGGGCGGAAAGAGAAACAAGGATGAGGTAAGGGAAGGTAATTCTGGTAACTTCAACGGTTTTGCCAAATTTTTCGGGAATACTGGTAAACCCATAGGCCGTTATAAGTACAATCTGTTTCGAAAAAGTGATTCCAAGTATAGCGATTAGAAGAGATACAAAGAGGAAAATTGTAAATATCAAGTTTAAGAAGTGTTCTGGGTCTTCCTTTTTTTCCAAAGCCTTTACGTAATTTGGCACAAAAGCGGTTTGCATTACATTCTCTGCCAGCATATCCCTTAGGAAGTTAGGAATTCGGAAGGCTATGTTAAAAATGTCAGCGAATCTTCCGGCTCCCACTAAAAATGCTATTGATGCATCTCTTAAAAAGCCAAGAATTCGTGAAACAAAAGTTGCAATTGAAAATTGTAAAACGGATTTAAATTTTATGGCTAATCTCCTTTAAGAACTTTTTTATTGGTGTTAAAACCCTTTCCAAAGTTCTCCCATTTTGGTATTCTATTGTCTTTCATTTTTCGTATTCCTAATATTCTCTTGATATTAAGTAGCTTACCCTTATATTTTGCCATGCCATTGATAACCACAAACAAGTTTTTTGTTTGCACAACTTTTTTATATATAAGCGGGGTGGAATTTTAACCAAAGCATCGTTTCAGAGATCTTTACATTGTTATACTTTCCCGTGTGGAGAATCTCAGCTCTATGTTGCGATTTTTGCTTCTTAGCTAAGAAAATTGACCTTCCTTTTACAGTGTTCAGTTTTGTACCTATGTGTAAAGAAAATTCAGACATAAAGAGAAAGTTTTCACGATATGATGCCAAGTTTCTTCCCGGCTTTTTTAAAGGCCTCCAAAGCTCTCTCTAACTGTTCTCTGGTATGGGTTGCCATGATACTTGTCCTTATAAGCTGTCTGCCTGGTGGTACCGCTGGGGTGATTACCGGATTTGTATAAACTCCATATTCCATTAGTTGTTTCCAGAACATAAAGGTTTTCATATCGTCACCGATTATGATTGGGACAATTGGAGTTTGCGTCTCGCCGATGTCAAAACCAAGACTTCTCAGGCCATCTTGCCAGAATCTGGTATTCCTCCAAAGGTTTTCTCTTCTTTCATGGTCAGTTTTTATGATTTCCAAAGCGGCTCGAGCGGCTGCCACCTGACCGGGAGCTAATGCTGCGCTAAAAATCATCGGCCTTGCGAAATGTTTAATGTATTCAATTACCTTTGCCTCTCCTGCTACGAATCCCCCGATTGATGCAAAGGATTTACTAAAAGTTGACATTATTAGGTCTACTTTTTCTGTTAGTCCAAAGTGTTCAGCGGTTCCTGCACCTGTTTTGCCCAGAACTCCTACAGAGTGGGCATCGTCTACCATAAGTCTTGCGCCATATTTTTCCTTTAGTTTCACAAGTTCAGGTAAATTAGCGATATCTCCCTCCATGCTAAAAACGCCGTCCACAACGATTAGGATGCCTCTGTCTTCAGGAATTGCCTTCAATATTCTCTCTAAATGTTCCATATCGTTGTGTTTAAACCTCAAAACGTGCGCATAGCCGAGTCTTGTTCCATCTACGATGCTTGCGTGGTCCCACTTGTCAAGAACGACTACATCATGCTTTCCAAGAAGGGCAGACATTATTCCAAGGTTTGTCTGATATCCAGTGCTGAAAACCAATGCTTTTTCTTTACCCACAAATTTTGCCAGCTCTTCCTCGAGTTCCTCGTGAATGTCAAGGGTTCCGTTTAAAAATCTTGAGCCACAGCTTCCTGTCCCATATTTTTCAATGGCTTCCTGCGCTTTTTTCTTGACATAAGGGTGGGTTGTAAGCCCTAAGTAGTTGTTTGAGCCAAGCATAACAAGGGTTCTTCCGTCTACTACAACCTCTGTATCTTCCGCAGAGGCAACGGGGTGAAAGTAAGGATAGTATCCTAACTGCTTAGCTTTCTCGGCTTCCTCGAACTCGTAGCATTTTTTAAATATATCCATTATTAAACCTCCTGAGTAAAAATTTTTCCTGTTTTTATCATATCCAAAACTTCACCTATTTTTGAGGCATCTTTGCCTCC
>CAZZKY010000092.1:0-6908 GCA_964654765.1 uncultured bacterium
GTTGGTTTATCCTTCAATACATGGGTGGTTAATAAGGAAAAAACAGACAGCGCAAGCGTCTTCGAAGTGGATTTCAACCCTGCTCCAGTAAATAATCAGGGATTTGCCATTGCTGAGACCTCATGGAGCATAACGGCAAAACTTCCGAAAAGAGTAATAGATTTTCTAACAAGAGATACAATTTATATTCACCAGTCGGTTATAATACCTCAGATGGCAAGATCCGTGGTTGTGAGATCTGTTGACTATATTAGGTATGGAGGCTACATTAGGATAGTTGGAAATCTTGATTTTGAAAAGCTTTCAGAGTAAAGGAGGATTAAAATGAAAAGGCTTTTTGCTATACTTTTTTTGGTTAACTTAACCTGGGCATATCCTTTAATCTCCTTTAATGGAGAGTGGTATGGTACAACTGGTCATTTTGGGCCTTATTCCGTTTTCCATTCCCCTCAAAACTTGGCGGGAAAATATAATCCATCCTTTGTGCTTATGCTTCCTTATTTGCACACAGGTTTCAACAACAACCTGATTTCTCTCGATTTTTACAACAGACTTGCCCCTATGGATACAATAACTGATGAATTCAAACAGGATATTTTAGAAAAAATAGGTGAAAGTTTTGAAGTGAGCCAGTACTCCAGTGTAATGCCTTTTGGACTTTCCATTGGTCCTATAGGAATTGCAAGCAGAGTTGTGGAAGGGGCAAAGGTAAATGTTCCAAAAGATCTATTCCGTATAGCCCTATATGGTGTACAGGTGAACAATTCCTATGATTTTTCAAACCTTTCGGCTGAGGCAATTTCTTATGTTCAAAACACATTGGGCTTTGGAATAAAGGAGAGGATAGGAAATAAGAAGGTTTATTTTGGACTTTCTGGTTCATACATACTTGGTCTTGGGTATGCAAAGATTACCTCAAGAACTGGAAGGGTAGAAGTTAGCGATACCACCATCGTAGTGAAGGATACCGTTGATTTTATGTATTCAGTCCCTGCTTTTGTCTTCAGACTTGATAATTTCGAACCAAAGGATCTAACAAGTTTTGCAGGTTATGGGTATTCGGTAACTTTTGGAACTGCTGTGGAATTGACTCCGAGATTTACTCTTGGCTTAACAGCGGAAAATCTTTTGTCAAACATA
This sequence comes from uncultured bacterium, assembly GCA_964654765.1. Classification (GTDB taxonomy): domain Bacteria; phylum Hydrothermota; class Hydrothermia; order UBA1063; family UBA1063; genus UBA1063. Next base: position 1,141 of record CAZZKY010000092.1, read on the forward strand.
AGATGGAGTTCTGATTCTTCCTTTACAGGTATAGCTGCAATTAATTCAACGGAGTTCAATCTTTATGATCTCTACTCTGCAGATTCAATCAAAGAAATTTTTACTGATACCCTCGAGAGAAATGCTGGCAGTTTCAACACAAAACTTCCTTTAATCTTGAGACTCTCTGGAAGATATGATTTTTACAGGGCTCCATTTAGGTTCTATTTTGATCTTGAACAGGGATTTAGAAATACAGCTCTCTCCAGCACAAAACCAAGGCTTTCCCTTGCTATGGAATTAAATACGTTTTTGCCAATACTTTTGGGCGCGACCTTCGGTGGGGGCCAGAGACCAAGCTTCTCTTTGGGAACAGGTTTTCAACTTCCCTTTATGTTCATAAATGCGGGTATTTCAAATCAGGGTGGATTTGTGAGCTCTGCAGAGGGTCTCTCTGCAACGGTAACTGCAGGATTAAGAATACCCATTGTTCAAAGATTAAAAGGAACAATAGTCGATTCAACAACAGGTACCCCTCTAATTGCTAAGGTGACAGTCGAGGGAGAGGATGGTAAAGTAAAAAGCGTAACCGCTAAAGAAGACGGGACATTCAATGTTAAAGTTCCTTGGGGTTGGACTAAGGTTAGCATCCATGCCGAGAATTATACTTCTAAGGACACTGTGTTCTTTATAGATAAAAAAGAGGAGGTCAAAGCAACTTTCTACCTGAAGCCGCTGGTTGGTGAGTTAGTGGTGACGGTGACTGATTTTGTAACCGGTTTACCGAAGGCTTACGTCCAAGTAATTGTTTTTGATGAAACTGGAAGGGCAGATACCCTTTTGACCGATTCTCTTGGCAAAGTCTCGAAAAAATATTTAGAAGGAGTTTATTCAATTAAAGTCGAAGAGGCCAACTACAAACCCATTTACGAGACCTTTGACATAAAACCATTAGAGGTTACTACAAAGAATTTCACTATTGTTCCAGTAGAAGGAGAAATCATTGGCAGAGTAATTGACGCAAAGACACTCTCTCCCCTTTTGGCAACTGTTGAAATCTATGATTCTACTGGTAATTTAATTGAAACGATGAATACTTCCGAGAAAGGTGAATTCTCTTTAAGGTTAAAAGAAGGCCTATATAAGGTTAAAGCCCAAGCTGAGAAGTACATTCCTTATGAAACTAACTTTGTTATTGAAGGGGGAAAGAAGACTACAAAGGATATAGCTCTTCTCAAGAAGAAGATGGTGTTTACCTTCAGAAATATCTACTTTGAGTTTAACAAAGCAGATATAAAACCCGAATCCTATCCCGTGCTCGACTCGATTGCGCTGTTCCTCAAGGAGTATCCCAATGTTAAGGTGGAAATCGGAGGACACACAGACTCAAGAGGATCTGATGCCTACAATCTGAAATTGTCCCAGGCAAGGGCTAATGCGGTGAGAGAGTACCTCATTAAAGTCCACAATATATCACCTGATCGCCTCATAGCAAAAGGGTACGGTGAAAGAAGACTGGTGGTATATCCTGAAAAGACCGAGGAAGATTATCAGATGAACAGAAGAGTGGAATTTACAATATTAGGAACGATCGAATAATTAGAAAAGGTTTGGGAGCACGAAAAAAGGGGCCCTTTAGGGCCCCTTTTTTCGTGTAAATTGCATTCTTTTTTTAGTGCCTTATTTCAAATCCCTTTTCCCCAGTTGCAGGAATTTCTTCTTTTATAACCTTTTCCACAACGGCGGCTGGAGGACCTTCTTCGACTCTTCTTATGAATTCTTCAAGAATGCCTTCCGGTCCCTCTGCCTCAATCTCTACAGATTCGTCAGGCATGTTCTTCACATATCCACTGATGCCCATATTCGTTGCGAGCCTGTAGGCAAAATATCTGAATCCCACCCCCTGAACAATACCATAGATTCTAATGTAGTAGCGCTTTATGGCCATAGTCACGATTTTCGTAAGTGTTCAATAGTTTTTTCAATGCCTTCCTCAAAATTTACCGTAGGCGACCAACCCGCTTTTTTTGCCCGATCAACATTCAAATAGATCTTGTAAACCTCTCCCTTTCTTGGTTCTTTGTAAATAGGTTCCTTATTGTACCCTGTTATTTTTTTCATCCTTTTAAAAAGCTCGTTAACTGATGTCCCTTTGCCAGACCCTATGTTAAATTCCCTCTCTTTTAAATTTTCAGCTTTTGTAAAAATTAGATTAGCCCTTGCCACATCTTCAACATAAATAAAATCTCTTTCCTGATTACCGTCACCGAAAATGTAACACTCTTTACCCTGTAACATATTCATTCCGAAGATTGCAACGACTCCTGCTTCTCCAAAGGGGTCCTGTCGTGGCCCATAGACGTTGCCATATCTTAGAATTATATAATCGAGACCGAAGTTTTTGTGGTAATATCTTATATACATTTCACCTGCATATTTTGAGATCCCATAGGGACTTAAAGGGTCTATGGGGTGAAGTTCATCGCAGGGAAGATAAATAGGATTCCCGTATATCGCACCCCCGCTACTGGAAAATAGGAATCTTTTAACGCCGTATTTTACAGAGAGTTCAAGGAGGTTTATTGTCCCCCGGATGTTTATATCCGCGTCCTCTTGTGGGTTCCGTGTAGAGTATATTACGCTTATCTGGGCGGCATGATGATTTACAATATCAGGTTTTTCATTCAAAAAAACCTTTTCGAGGGCCTCGAGGTCACGAATATCTACCTGGTAAAACTTTGCCTTGGGATTTAGGTGTTCCTTCTTACCCGAAGAAAGGTTATCAACGACTACTACCTCATACCCTTCTTGGATGAAGTAGTCTTGAACATGAGACCCGATGAAACCGCAACCACCTGTTAGAAGAACCTTCATGTTTTAATTATAAATGAAAGATTGCGAAAAATACGTTCACCAAGCCCCTCCACCGCCACCACCCGCGCCGCCACCGCTGAAACCACCACTGAAGCCACCACCACGACCTCCGGTTTTGGAATGAGGTACACTGTAAAGAGTTGAATTAAGGTAAGCCGTAGTTGGTACAAAAGAGTGGACCCGCACATAACCAACTCCAACTCTTTCTTTTATCTCTTCAAAGAGTTCCTCAAAGACTTTACCCCATTTGTCTTCTTCTCCAAAAGCAATGGCGTATGGAAGTAGCCTCTTAAACATTTCTGGATTATCAAGGGCAAAGAGTTTAAGCCTTTCCCTCTCAACAGTATGTATAAATTCTCGGAGTCCCCTCAAGTATCTCAGGGCTTGTGCTCCTTTCTCAGTCTTGGCTACCATTATTCTTCCGAAGAAAGCAAAGATTAAGAAATTTAAGATTGCGGAAAAGTATATTATAAAGAAATTGCTTGGGCTATTTTTCATTAATAACTGTCCCACAATCACGATTCCCATGGAGATTCCGATTCCAATGGGGAAATAAGAGACTCTCACGGTTTCTGGGTCTTCTTTGAAATAGCCTCTTTCTGCAAGGCTCTTGTAGATTTCACGACTAATTTTTGTAAATTCCTTGTAGTAACGGTTTTTTAGACTCGAGAGTTTTACAACTTTTTCATCTTCTTCGGCATATTCGTTTTTAAAGAGACTTTTTAGAATAGCACATTGGTGAGGTTTAAGATTTTCGTCACAATCCTTTATTTTTGTGAGTATTATATCCTTTTTGTCTTCCTCCATTTTGATGTACCCGTTTAGCACCAGGTAAACGATTTCAGCTGTTATATCCCTCGGATCCACCTTTTCATCAAAAATTGTTCCACTTTCCGAAGGCGTCAAATCTTTAGGAGGCTCATATTGCACAACAACAGTTCCAGTATAAGGGTCTCTTCCGTGTTTGTACCACTCAATGAATAGAATAACGAGAGCAATTAGGGGTATAAAAAGTGGCCATAGTTTAAGAAGGAGGTTTATAAGTTTTGAGACCTTGTTTTGTATCTTAAAGGTATTTGCGGTAAATTTGAGTAAAATTGTTAATCCTTCGTAGGGGCCCAGAGAATTCGTTATGGTAATGGTGATATATTTCTGAACGCTGTCAATGTATATTTTTGCGCCCTCGTTCCTTTCACCCCAATAACCAGTGAAAGCCTTTGCTTCTAAAGGCAAAATAGGCAACGCGATGTTGCAAATTGCAGAATCTATTGGTACATCCCAGTTATTACCAGTGACGTTCCAGATAAAATATTGAAAGTTGAGGCTATCAAAGACCACATACTCCACCTGATAATTTATGTAATAGGTGACTACTCCTGAAACGTAACTGTAAGGATTACCAATTCTTATGTTGATATAATCTAATCCCCTTTTCCAGATCCACTCTGTACCCTGAGGGTCTGAGCATCCTGCCGAGATAACTCTCAAAGGAAGTTCATTTCCTCTAAACTTAACGGGTATAGTTCTGTAAATCCCGTGTCTTTGCTCTTTTTGGAAGTCTACTGTAATTGTTTCGTTAACATCCAGAAGGTTGTCGGAGGAAAGTCTCAAAGATACGTTGAAGTGTTTGATGTACCAGGAGAATAGAAGGGCAAAGAAAATGTGCATACTAAGATTTTAAACGTCAAAGTGCAGCTATGCAATGGGCTAGCATTTATTTTGATCCAAGTTTAAAAAATAGATAATTTCCAAATCTGCGACCATTGTATTCTTTTCATTCTGGAGTCGGGATGGCTAAATGCTTAACCAAGTTAAAGCCGTTCAATTTTAATTATCTTGACAATTCCTATCTTTGGGAGTATAATTTAAGGGGGGTGATTTATGAGAAGGTTTTTGATTTTCATTTTTGTGATAGCGTCTACAATGCTTCGAAGTGAGTCCATATTGCGGATACTTCCCCTACCTGGGTATTCCAATGGTTACTTTGCTTATGGACTTGCTTTTGATGGAACTTATCTTTGGGTTGGTGATGACTACGACGGAATGATTTACAAGATGGATACGCTGGGAAATGTAGTAGGCTCCTTTATGGGTATTCCTGGTTCAAACCATGGACTGGCGTGGGATGGCAGTGGCCTTTGGTGTGCAGGAGGTTACTCCTCCAATCATATTATAAAATTTGATTCTTCAGGAACACGCATTGACTCCGTTGCAGAAAACTGGCAGTACATAGGAGGACTTGGTTATGATGGGAGCCACCTGTTGGTAACAGTGTACTATCCAAATACAGTAAATAATGTGTATTTCCTCGATCCTGTTACAGGCCAAGTGGTCGATACTGTACCTTCTCCAGGAACCCAGCCGCAAGGAGTCACCTTTGACGGTCAGTACATATGGGTGGTGATGGATGATAACGATGGAGACCCAGAAAGGGTGTGGAAGATAGATCCTTTAACAGGTGATACTTTGATGAGCTTCCCTGTACCTACTACGAGCCCCAGAGGCCTTGCTTGGGGTGGCAACTGCCTCTGGTTGATTGCAAGGAATTCGGGAGGAGCTGGTTGTGCAGTTTTCCAGATAGACCCATATGGCGAAGGTGTACCCGAAATTACCTTGAATACAAATTTTTGTGATTTTGGCGATGTGATAGTTGGAACTGCTGAAACTTTGTTAATTGTTTGTACGAATACGGGGAATGGATATCTTATAATTGACTCAACAACTAATAGCAATACAGCATTTACGGTGAACAATACTTTTCCTATATCCCTTCAGCCTGCCTATTCTTGTAGCCTTTATATTATTTTTTCCCCCTCTGTAAGTGGTACCTACACTGATGTGCTTAGTATTTACTCGAATGATCCATTACATCCCATTGTTAGTGTAACTCTTCAAGGTAATGGCATCTATGCCGG
>CAZZKY010000093.1:0-17013 GCA_964654765.1 uncultured bacterium
GATGCGTTAAAGGATTGGGGTAGATATACCCTTGCCCTCGGCTACGGAACTGCGTCGAAAAAATTCCAGTACTTTTTAGATGTGGAGAAATTTTTCCCTGTAAAGACGGCAGCAAAACTCGGCGCCGGGCTTACATTATACAACTATCATGTCTATTCAGATTTCTGGAAGGTAACAAGGGGTGAAAATTCCTGGCAGGCTTTGTTCTTTAAGGATGATGTTCCAGATTATTACAAATCTCAGGGGTTTGATCTTTACCTTACAACAAGGGTGGATAATTTGGGTGCTAAGATTTCTTACATTCAGAGGAAGCAGGAAAGTCTGAACCTTCGCACAAACTTTTCTTTCTTTTATAAAGATAAAAATTACAGGGATAATCCGGCAGTAGCTGAGGGTCTGAATAGAATTGTCAAGTTTGAACTTGGATACAGAGATTTTGCGAGATTCGCAGGGGAATATTACATAGAAACACCCATAAATCAAAGGGTTTTACGTTTATATGCTGACTTAGAAGGTAAGACGGAGATTTCTCCCGTTGAATTTTACCACAAGTTGAGCGCTGGCTATACCGACAGTGATACCTTCCCTTACGGCTTTACTCTTGGTGGTCCAACGACCCTACCCGGTTATCCAACGGCTCACTTTTCTGCTAAGAAATTCATACTTGCTCATGAATATTTCATTGTGCCAACCAAATTTGTAGATTTCATTATCGGTGTTTACGGTGGCCTAATTGATGGTAGGTTTTACGGAGATTTTCTCGGCGGAATTAATATCTTTAAAGGATGCAGTGTTTTCGCAACTAAGGATAAGGTATCAAATCAGATTAAATATTACATGAGGTTCAACACAAAAATATGATAGGGGCTATTTTACTCCTTTTGAAAGCTTTGTTACCTTCTGCAGAAACGGCTACCCTCCGTATTGAAGGCAGATTGCAGGGTATTGAGTTTATTATACAGCCTGGGGAGAGCATCTACGCCCTCGGGACTCTCCCCAGGGCTTACCCTGCAAAGGGTCAACTGGTCTACGATTTTGGTGACATTTCAAGTAGTTTTCCTCCGTTGACAAGTAAAAAGGTTAAGTTGTACGTTTCACCGGATGTGAGAAATCTTTACCTTGACCTATATGCGGAATTTTCTGTTATCAAAGTATACCTTGAGAATATTGATACACTGAAGATTAACCTTAGTTCACGATTTTCTTCATTTTCCATAGAGACGGAGAGTTCACAGGTTTATATTTTAAATATCAGTCAATTGCATGGCAGATCGGAGATATCGGGGAGAAGAGCAGAAGATTGGGGTGATGTAACAATCTTGGGAGGAACTTTTAAAATTTCAGGCGGTCTTAACAGAGTTAATTACATTTTCAATGCTGATGGTTCAGAAATAATTTGTGCTAAAAAAGTAACTGTTCATAGAGCGGGTCTTATAAACAGGCTTAAGCTGGAAGAAAAATTGAATGAGTTTGCAGGTGCGCAAAGTATTTTGAAAGTTTACGGGAATTTTAATATCATAAAATTGTCGAGGACTGAGGAGGAGTAAAATAATCGGAGGGGGATATGAAAAAACTGGTTAGGAAGAAAGAGGGCAGAGTATTAGGGGGAGTATGTGCAGGACTTGCCGATTATTTCGGAGTAGATGTTGTCCTTGTTAGATTGATTTTAATTGCTTTGGTATTGGCATGGGGAGGGGGACTTTTGTTTTATCTCCTTGCCTGGATAATTATACCAAGGGAGGAGTGAGATGAAAAAATTCAGAAGAAAATCAAAGGGCAAAATGTTGGGTGGAGTCTGCGCAGGGTTGGCGGACTATTTTAATGTTGACGTTAGCCTTGTAAGGCTCGCAATGGTTCTACTTGCTCTGGCTGATGGTATTGGTATTCTTTTTTACATTTTAGCCTGGATCATAGTGCCTGAAGAGGATGTTGAGGAAAAGAAGCCTGAGGAGGGTAAGGCCGAGCAGGAGGGTAATAAGAACGTAGAGCTAATTGGAGGTATTTTTCTTGTGCTTCTTGGCGTTTACTTTCTGGTTAAAAATTATTTAGGGCTCTTTATTCCCTTCAGCAAAATCTGGCCTGTTTTTGTTATCATTCTTGGCATCTGGATCATTGTTAAAGGTTTTTCTAAAAAGGAGAGTTAAAGATGAAAAAGAGAAGTGGACAACTCTGGGTTGGTATTTTACTAATTATTTTGGGAATTCTCTACCTTTTGAAAAACTTCGGATTTATAGGGGAAAGTGTGTGGAGCATCGTAGGGAAGCTCTGGCCCCTTATATTAGTCTTGATTGGACTGGAGATGATAATAAAGGATAAGGTGTTGAGGGGAGTGATAGCGATAATCTTTCTGTTGCTTTTTCTTCTTTTTGCAATATTTCCCCCGAAAGGGGTTAAAAGGAGTGGGAAGTTTGGAAGAGATATAGTGAAAAGGGATGCTGTGTTCGACAGCGCTTCAACATTTGTTCTTAATGAAGATTTAAAAGGCGTGGAGAAGGTTGAGGTAAAGGTTGAAAGACTAAAAAGGCTCGACATAAGCGTGAGGGAAGCCACTCATGGAAGACTGGAATCGGAGATGTATATAAGGGGAAAAAGGGGTGAATTTTTCCCAGATTCAATTGAGTACACTTTTTCAAAATATGGAAATAGAGGGGTCCTTACGATACGAGATAAGCGGAATGTAAAGGAAGTGGGGGAAGGACTATTTATCCTAAGAGGATATGAAGGAAATTTGAATATCAAGATTCCCAAGGGGGTGAGCTTGGAAATAGACAATATTAACGGGGATGTGGCTATTGAAAGCTTGACCTTGAAGGATGTGGAGATTAAGCTTGTGAATGGAGATTTGGAGATTGATGAACTTAATTTTAACACTTTTGGACTTACATTGGTTAATGGGGATTTTGATGGTGACGGGTTGGTTGCTCAAGATATTGTTGAGCTTTCCTTTGTTAATGGGGATTTTAAGTTGGGGGAAGCCAAGGGTAAGGTGCTGAAGATAAGCGGAGTGAATGGAAAAATCGTTCTAAGCGAGGATGTTGCCTTTGAAAAAGTAAATGTAGAGGCTGTTAACGGAGATGTTTTGTGTACAATTTCGCCTGAGTGGCTGAAGGGGATTGTTGAACTTGAAACTGTTTCTGGAGATATTGAACTTCAAAGGGCCGGCATTGATAGGCTTCCTGTAAGAATCAAGAAGGGCCTTAGAGAAGAAGGCGAAGATCCTGACAGAGCGAGAATTTTTGTAGAAACGGTTTCTGGGAGGGTGAGGATAAAATAGTCACAAAATAAAAGTGGGCCCGCAGGGACTCGAACCCCGAACCAACGGATTATGAGTCCGCTGCTCTGCCGGTTGAGCTACGGGCCCACGTAGTATAATTATAAAATCCCTGTTACGAATTTTCAAGAGTTCGCATTCTTCTACATTCGCTTTATCGAAATCATCCAAAGGGAAACAGCGTTCTTAATTAATTTTACCCTTAGATGGTCTTAGCTGGAAGTCATTTTAACTCCATATAGGTAGTTAATACCAATTCTCATTTTTAAGGATGTTTTAGTAGATTTTACTTCAAAAATCTAAGCTTTTTAAGTCCTTCCATTTCTTTTCGAATTACGGGAATGTCAAATTTTATTAAGAACATCTCAAGGGTATTGCATACTTTGGCTTCGATGAAGTGACCACCCATAACCTGGCCGTTCCTGAGACCTACAATAATATGAAGGTGATAGTTAGGATCAGTTTGGGGTGTGATTATTCCAGAAATTCCAAGTAGTTCTGCAGGCTCATCTGCTTCGTGAATTTCGTAGCTTTTTCCGTTCCAATAGCCTACTTTGACCTTTTCTAACATCCCAAGAGCGGAAGCGATCACAAGAATGTGTGCTTCTTTGTCCATTTCGGCAAGGGTTTTTAGATTTTTCACCAAATCCTCACCGTGTTCCATTACTACTGCAATATAAGGTCCCTCTTTTCTGGTTTCCATACAACCTCCTACAAGAATTATAAAATCAAAGTCCTAAAAAGGAAATACAACACTATTATTAATTGGTAAGACTATAATATCAAGGAAGGCAACGTTGATTGAAATGGAAGCTAACAATTTTTTAGCCCATACCCTTCCCCATTTGGCTCTTAGGTATCCTTAAATTGGCGGCGAATAGAATTGGAAACAATAACCTACATTGCATTCGGCAGTTGCTTTGGAATATTTTAAAAGATTCTTTAAAATTCAACATTATGCAGCTTTTGATATTTAACTTTCTCTTTTGGCTTGTATTAATGTTCTTTGCAGGAATTATAGTTCACTTTATTCCTCCTGAGTTTTATGACCCAGAAAATTTTCTTTTTAAGCCCAGAAAAATTGAATTTGATGGGAAACTTTACACTTCACTCTTTGCTATAAAAAAGTGGAAGGATAGACTTCCGGAATGTGGTGAATTTTTTAAATTCAATCCCTTTAACAAGAAAAGATTGCAAAAGATGAAGGATTTAAACTATTTTGAGAGGTTTATCCTTGAGACCTGTAGGGCAGAGCTAACCCATTGGATTCCAATCTTACTTTATCCTGTTTCCCTTTTGTGGAATCCCTACCCAGCCAGTATTTATGTTTTGATCTTTGTGCTTTTAACTAATTTTCCCTTTTTGATAATCCAGAGGTACAATAGAATCCGATTTCTTAGGGTTGTTGATAAGTTAAGAATGGAGAGGCAACCCGCTTAATCAGCTTTTTGTGGAAATTTTAACACCTTTCCACTCTACCGTCCCTACGATGAAAGTCATGTAGAAAGAATAGGCAATTATTGATAGGGTAAAGGCTACAAAGATTGGGTAGATGATGGGAACGATGAGCCAGAAGTTTCCAACTCTTTTGAGAAAGTGAAAGATAAGGGCGGAGTACATTATATAAATGTAGTGAAAAGGCGGCGTGGTTAGGAAAAAGAAGGGAATTAATGAGCCAAAGAGAAAAATCAATATGGGTATCACCACACTCCAGTCTACTGTTGACGCCCCGAGTGCAGAGTTTTTGGTCCATCCTTTCCAGAGTTCCTTGAATCCACCCGGATACATCCTGAAGGATATATCTTCACCACCAAGGAAGTTTTTGATTGGTATCCCGTTCTTCGCAAGTAAATTTCCCAACTTGAAGTCTTCCACAACTTCGTTTTTTAGAGCCTCATGCGTTCCAATTTTTTCATAGTGGGTGCGTTTAATGGCAATTAATGGTCCATAAAGCCCCTTGATCGTGACTTTCTTTGAAATGAGGGAAAAACTTCGGGATGCCATAGAAGAGATGATAGCGTATATTGCGCTGAAATTTTCATAAAAGTGTAGTATATTGTGATAAGGCCAGACCGAAATTACTCCGTCAAATTCCTCAACTTCACCAACAATTTTTGAAAGGGCTTCGGTCGAGTTAAAACGGACGTCGGCATCGACGAAAAGGAGAATATCACCTCTTGCATTTTTATATCCTGTATAGCAAGCATAGGGTTTTCCTAAAAATCCTTTTGGTTTATCTTTAATTTCAACGACCTTTACCCCAAAGGACCTTGCAATTTTCGCTGTATTGTCTTCGGACTGGTCATCGACAACGATTATTTCGTAGTTTTTGTAAGTTTGTTTTTTAAGTGTATTTAAAAGGTGGGGAAGGTTATGGGCTTCATTTCTTGCGGGGATTATGATAGAAAGAAATAAGTCCTGCTTTTTGCTTTTCTTCTCAAGGAAGACCGGTTTTGTAAATAAAAATAGACCTGCCAAAATCCCCAGAATAGATAAGACAAAATACATGTTATTGAATTATAAAGAGTTAAGGGCGTAAGGACAACAGAGAATCAAAAGTTTAAGCTTTAGATTGGCGACAGAAAAAGTGTTTTGGGTGGTTGCTAACTCATTTTATAACGAGAAGTTTAAAAATTAATTCCCCGTTATTATACTTTGCCTTTCCGAAAAAAACTCCATCAGGAAGCATTAACAGTTTTTTTGAGACCAAGTCTATTTTTAAAAAAAGCTGACCAGTAGGTGTGTAAATTTCCAAGTTTTCAAAAGTTCCAAAATGCCTTAATAGGATTTCAGGATCTACAACTCCTTTTTCAAAAATTACTACGGATTTTGGTTTTTCTTTTAAATTTGTTGAAATTAACTCTATTAGCCTTGTATTTTTGTCCTCGTTGGGCGGAGTGCAATTGTCCCTTGCCCTCACCATTAAATAATAGGTGCCTGATGGAGGGGCAGGAATGCGAAAATAGGCGTAGGAGTTACTTATCGAATACGGAACAAGCCTGATGGAGTCTTCTGCTTCTTCTGGAACGTTAAAAGGGGTGGACGAAAGGTATAGGTAATAATTTACCGGTGGGGTCTGGTCTTCTGCAAGACCCGCAACGACCTCAATGGAGTCCCCTATTGAGGTTACATTGTAAATGCCAATATGAGATTTCCATGTAGGTGGGTTTCGGTCTTCAGGATGATTATGAAAGACCCCATAAGTTATGGTATCAAGCAGAATATAAGTTACATAAGAGAGCCAGTGGTTCTCAATTAATGTGTATTGAATTTGATTAATAAGCATACTTTCGTAAGAAGCCTGTGAAGGGTTCAAGTAGTCAAGAGCAAGGACTGTAAATCCGTCAGGTTGTGAAGCCTCTTCGTTTACCCATAAAGCCCAGTTGTTTCTGTTGTCATCAAAATACGGTGATACTATGCCGGTGTCAGCCTCCCAATCCCAAGAGGTATAGTAGCCCTCGAATAAAACACCGTTTATGTATGGCCTAATATTGTAAGGGGTATTGCGATACCAAAGAGGAGAAAAATAAAAAAGACCACGGTTTACTATGAGAATCGCTTCAGGAAATCTTTCTCTCAGATGTTGAATAAGGTTAGACATTCCCTTATAAGTCCAATAGTAGGGTCCCCATGGATTTGCTGTATCTACGGTGTCGAGGAATAGACCATCAAATCCTTTCGCCATCAGGGCGTCTGCTTTTGCCTCAATATATTGCCACCAAGTTGTATCGCCGGCATTTACAAAGTAACTTCCCCAGGTGGCATTTTGGTCGGGAAGTCCATTGTAATCGGCATCGTCAACATAAAAGGAGGCAAAGCCGTTGTTTGTAAAAATTATAGTATCTCCAATAGGATCGTAAAAACATGGTCCCCTGCCATCTCCCACTATGTTCCCGGAATCCGCCTCTCCTATGGAAAGATAAGCAATGGTGATTACGTCATCGTTGGTCCCTAAGACCCCGTCGTGACCTTTTTTGAGACTTTGAAGTTGAGAGTCGGAAATAGCGGAAGGTTCCATTATAACAAGGTCAAAGTCTTTTGCTCGAAATACTATGTCTTCATTCCATTCTCCATAATAGACAAGGTAATCGCAATCTGCTGTTAACCCGGGAATCGGACCAGCGGAAAGAAGAAAACACAAGGCTATAAAGGTGATGAACATTACGGCGCTATCGTTTCACAGTTTTAGGCCTATTTTACAACAATTACTTTGTAAATATGCAAATTATTTTCGAGCTCCACTTTTACAAAGTAGATTCCGCTACGGAAGTTACCAAGATCAATTTTGCCATTTCCTTTTAAATTGTACGTTCCACTTTTTACGATTCTTCCACTAACATCAGCAATCTGAATTTTTACTGTTTTTTCCACAGAATTTTCAAAGCTTAAAGAGATGCCTCTGCCACCTTTGATGCTAAAATTGAATTCGCCTGAAATATTTTCTTTCACAGGTAAAATAATGGAAGGATCTGCAAACTCCGAAGTGCTCCCGTGTGGACTTGTGGCGAGGGCAGTGATGTAAATGTTTGAGTAGTCAGGGTTTGTATAAGTTGTGGTAAAGACCCAGTTGCCGTTTTCGTCAGAATTTGTTTCGCCAAGGTAGATTTTACCGTTGTAAGAGATTGAGCCATCATCCCCCTCATATATTTCAATCCTTGAGTAAGGAGGGGTGTTTGTCCCCTCTACTGTTAATGTTTGTGTGGATTCTATATAATTGGTGCTGAGAATCACGGGTTTTAAAATGCCCTCATTACTATAATCTCCAATGTAAATACCTTGGGAGTAGTTTCCTTCGAAAGAAGAGCGTGTGATTGTGTTAAAATTGGCTGAATCCTCACTGCTTCCATAGATGTAAACTCCGTAGGCGTTGTTTTTAAATGTATCACTAAATATTAGAATTGAATCGGCTTTAAAGATTTCGATACCAGTTGCATTGTTCTCGAATTTATTGTGCTTGATTGTCAGGCCCTTTGCCTTGGAGGTAGCAATGTGAAGGCCAGTTATATTTCCATAAAAGTGATTACCAAGATTTTCTTCGCCTATTTTAAATCCGAATGCATTTGTTCCCTCAGGGGCGTTCCACTCGTATAAGGCTAATCCAACATCCTGGTCACCAGTTTCTCGGTTGTCGCCGATGAAATTGGAATAGATTCTTAGGTCTCTGATGCCGGTAGTTTCTCCCTTGTATCCGGTTATAAGTAAACCAATCCACCCATTATTGAGAATTGAGTCTCCTTCAAGGTAGACAGATTGAAAAGCCTTTCCACTATCACACCTTATGTAAATACCGATGGAGTCGGAATTTGCTACCTTAGTGTTTATTATTGTATCATTCTGTATCGAATTTTCCCCGTATGTTGAATTCCATGCAAAAATACCCCAGAAGTTGTTCGAGAGGTTGGAGTTCAAAACCTTTAAATTTACATTATCAATAGTTGTTATTCCACCTTTTCCATAAAAATCCGAGTTTAACTTTCCACAGTTCTCTATTTCAGTATTATCCACGGTCAATTCGAGAGTGCCATCACTTGAAGAGAAACAGCGTCCGTAAATTCCGTGATAAAGTAAATTCCTAAAAATTGAGTTGGTGATATATACCTTTGCTGAACCGTAAAGGGTGCCATATGCTAAAGATGTGTTGGAAAAATCTCCAGTATAGAATCCACAAAGGGATGAGTCGATCGTTATTTCACGCAAAACCATATCACCTATCGACGTTGCATTGCCTACTTTTATATTTATGGCTGTCCGGAACTTTTTCATATTGATGCCAGAAAGTTCAATTTTCTCGATGTTATTCCAGAGTGAATCCGTCCTTATATCAAAACAGTTTATCGTTGTATCACCTATAAGGTTTAATTGACTAAGCCCCATTAGCACCAGTGGGTTAATGATTGTAAAGGGTGACGAGATGTTGAGTTCTGCTGTAACTCTCATAATTATCGTATCTATTTCTTCATCAGAGTTTGCTACATTCATTGCATCGGTCAGCGTTCCAGGGCCAGTTAGTTCATCGGAATAAATTTCCAAGAGCATATTAGATTGGTTTAGAATTTGACTTGGTGACACCCCTTCTGTGCTTCTATAAAACCCTAAGTATGAATTAATAGAATCAGAACCATTCGAATTTCCTAAATTTGGAACAATTCCGTAAGCAAAATTGTCTGAATTATTGTATAGATAAATCACCATGTAAAAGGAATCTGGGTCTCCGATTTCGCTCCAAGGAATAGAGACTTCATTGGTCCCGTTGGTTTCACTACCTGCGAAAAATTGGCCGTTGAAGGAAGTTTCGCTCCAAGTACCTGAGGTATAAACCAACTTACTGGCGTTGAATGGTCCGTATATGTGGAATCCATAATCTGCTTTGAAGGGTAAATTTATGCCCGTTGCTGATGTTTGGGTTCCCTTCCCAAAGTTTTTATGCTTTTGAGGATCTGTATCAAAGTAAATGTGGAGGTCATAGTTGGGTGTTCCTTCTAAGGACTGAAAGATATAACCTACATAAAGACTTTCCGCATCCCAGGTAATGTAGGCATTCCACCAGCCGGTTGCATGAAATTGTTCATCGGTCATAAAACCCTCGCTGGAGATGGTTCCATCGAGAATAATGAAATAATTTGGAGTTCTTGGAGGTGTAAGATCTATATCGTACATTTGAGATATGAAATCTGAATCTGTCCAATCCGCATCTGCCACATCATCTTCACAGGGAATTGCATCAACAGCGGAAGACCCATCCCCACCTGCAACATAGGCGGAGACTGCTATGGAGGAAGGATTGCCAATGAGGACTAAAGGTATAACAATTTCGAGAGTTTGAAGTCCAGTCGAACTATCGCCTGTATATTGATAATGTGTCCCTTGAGTGAGGTTTGAGTAATTCCAGCCACTTCCTGTATAGGTGCAAAGGTTTGCGGAACTGATTTCTTGTGTTTCGTCCCACCAGAAGTAGATTTGGTAATTGGCGTCTCTTCCATTGTCAAACCCTATTTTTCTGCCCCATGCATCACTGGGGTCCGAACCACCAGTATATCCTGAATCTCCTATTACATCAATGGCAAATCCGTAGGCAACGCTCCAGCTTGCTGTATTGTTAGTCTTTAAAAATATGTAAAGGTTAATTTCGTCCCAGGTTACGAAAAGAGAGTCGAGGTTGGCACCAGCGTTTGAGTTTTGTACGGAGTTTCCGAGTAAGGTATAGCCCGAAAGAGCCCTTTCATTCTTTTTTAAGTACCCGTCGGTAACCCCACCGCTACCCGGGTTATTGTAAGTTGTTGCCTTAATTAAACCTGAAAGTAGTAATAGAACAGTTAATTTTTTCATAGCGCCCCCTGATATGTGTTAAAGATTGTAATGCTTTCAAAAAGAAAAGTCAATAGGAGATGTAAAACAGGGATCTGTTATCTAAATTTTTGAAGGAAGCAGAGAGCGAGCAAAATTTGTTTTTTTGTGTTTTACAAATTATAATTAATCCATACTATTTTGATAGGAATAAAGGGGGGTAAAATGAGTGAACTTTTCAGTAAGGACCTAAACAAAAAGAAAGAAGCTCTTAAGGAGCTCATAAAGAGAATCCATGAGGGAGAAAATCCTGACGAGCTAAAAAGAAGGTTCAGGGAAAACTTTGGAGATGTAACCAGTGAGGAGATCGCAAGGGTTGAGGAAGAACTGATAAAGGAGGGATTCCCAAGGGAGGAAATTATTCGGCTGTGTGAGGTTCACTTGGCAGTTTTTAGGGAATCTGTTCAAAGAGAACAGGCTACTGCAGCAAAAACCTCCCCCTTTCACCCCATAAATATTCTTATGAAAGAGCACGATATTATGCTCGAAAATGCAAAAAGAATGGTTAGCTTGCTCAAGGCTCACACCAGCGAGTCTTTGCTTCAGGATGAAAAGGCATTTTCAACTTTAGAAATGCTTATTCATCATTTCAAAGAGGCTGAAAAACACTACCTGAGAGAGGAGAACGCACTATTTCCTCTTCTTGAAAAATACGGAGTTACTGAACCGCCAAAAATTATGTGGATGGAACACGATTCCATAAGGGAGATAAAGAAAAGTCTATTCAGTATCTTTGATAGTTATAAGAATTTGCCCAATGCTAATGATTTCAATGAAATGACGACTTATGCAGAAAAGCTGTTTACTACAATAAACAGCCACTTTTTCAAAGAAAATTCAGTACTTTTCCCTACGGCTTTAAGGGTTGCAAAAAACGAAGAGTGGGAAAAGGTCAAACAAGATTTTGATGAGATTGGTTACTGCTGTTTTTATCCTCAGCCTCAACTTTTGAAAGAAAAAAAGGAAGAGGCGGTAATATCCGAAGAAAGTATCAAATTACCCAGTGGTTCTTTCACCTTAAAGGAGCTTATAGCGGTTCTCAATACTCTTCCTGTTGATATAACCTTTGTGGATAAAAATGACGAAGTAAAGTTTTTCAATGAAACAAAAGATAGGATCTTTGTCAGAACGAGAGGAGTTATAGGTAGAAAGGTCCAAAATTGCCATCCTCAAAAGAGCGTGCATATAGTTGAAAAAATTCTTAAAGAATTTAAGGAGGGGAGGAGGGATGTTGCTGACTTCTGGATTTGGGTCAAAGACAGGTATATCTTGATAAGGTATTTTGCAGTGAGGGACGAAAATGGGGAGTATCTTGGAACCTTAGAGGTGAGCCAGGATATTACAGATATTAAAAAGCTTGAAGGGGAAAAGAGACTTCTGGATTGGGAGTGATTTGATGAAATATTTTAATCGGGTTTTTTGATTTTTCGAATCTGAGCGCGATTTTACATATTATGGATTAGACTTTCTGGATTGCTTGAGGTTTGCGTACTGGGAGTATCTCCTTAAAAAATTAACAGGAAATTCTGAAGTTATTAAGACTGATATGATGCTAATTTTTCATTCAATCCTATCCCAGATGTAGATGTTCCACAATGCTTTTAGCTTATTCGGATTTTGTCTGACGTAGCTAAGCGCCCCTATGATTCTTGTAAGTATGAAAACCACAAGTAGGCTTAGAGTGAAGTGTAAAGCCCAAGGTGGTTGCTTAGTAGCCCAACTCACAATGGGCAAAAGAATGAAGAAAACGGGTGTCGCTGGTGCAGTGCTTTTTACGATTAAGGTGATTATGACGTAGACACAAAATACCTTGATTGTTACAGATGGTAAGAGGTAAGCTAAAAGGCCCAGGGATGTGGCCACCCCTCTTCCCTGCCCCTTGAACTTTAGCCAAATGGGAAAGTTGTGACCGAAAATTGCCGCGATTCCTGGAAGAAATAAAAGTTCCTGATTGACGGAAAGTAGAGTTTTTGAAATTAATACCACAATTATTCCCTTTGTAAAGTCAAAAATGAAGGTCAAAATTGCGTATGGAAGCCCCAGAACTTTGTAGACGTTGGATGTGCCTATCTTTTTAAATCCTTCCTTTGTAATGTCAATTCCTTTAATCTTTCCCAGTATGTATCCAATGGGAATGGAGCCGTAAAGGTATCCAATTGCCATGGAAATCAGAACTTTCATATTTTCTATTATAATGGTGCTTTTATTTACTTGAAAATTTTTTTGCGTTTCGAGATTTATACAATCCTTTTGGAGCCTGTTTTTCTTCTGTTTTCTAAACTTTATCATTTTAATCACACATGAGAAAGCGTGAGATTCCTGCTCCATATAAGTATATTGTCCTTGGTCTTTTAAGTGGTTTAAGTGCTGGCGTGGGGGCCCTTGTTTTTGACAAATTGGTTGATACCTCAACTAAACTGTTTTTAGAGAACATTTCCCGATTTAATATCAAAAAACCGCTGGAAGGCCCATTAATTTTCGGTCATGAGAGGTGGTATTTAATCCTTTTGGTGCTTGTCTTTGGAGGGATTTTGGTGGGGCTGATCGCTCGGTTTTTAACAAAAGAGGCGACGGGCCACGGTACCGATTCCATAATAAAAGCTTATCATGCTGGCGAAGACATTCCGATCAAGGTACCCTTAGCGAAGATTGTAGCTTCTGCCATCACCCTTGGTACAGGAGGAAGTGCCGGTAAAGAGGGACCTATGACCCAAATTGGAGGAGGATTTTCTTCCTTTTTTGCAAGGGTTTTTGGATTTGATGAGAAGGATAGAAAAATAGCACTGGCAGCTGGTTTGGGTGCAGGAGTTGGGGCAATTTTTAAAGTTCCCATTGGTGGGGCAATTTTAAGTGCGGAGATCCTTTACAAGCAGGATCTGGAAACAGATGTGCTTTATACCTCTTTGGTAGCCAGTGCTACAAGTTTCGCAATTTTTGGCTTATTTAAGGGTTATCAGCCAATATTTATGGTGCCAAGTTTTGCCTTCGACCCAAAATTGCTTCCTCTTTTTATAATTGAAGGCTTACTTTGTGGGTTTCTTGGAGTATTGTTTATAAAAATGTTTCAAAGTGTAGATTCATTTTTCAAAAAACTGAAGGTTGAAGAGGTGCTAAAACCGGCTATAGGTGGTTTAATAGTGGGAGTTTTAGGGATATTCTTTCCCCACATACTTGGTTCAGGTTATGAGAGGATACAGTTTTTGTTATTAGGTGTTCATGAATCCCTAAATATTCCTATACCTTACTGGCTTCTTCTTTTTACTCTTCCGTTTTTGAAAATGTTAGCTACTTCGGTAACTCTTGGATCTGGAGGGAGTGGAGGTGTATTTGCGCCAGGTATGGTGATAGGTGGTTTTATAGGAGCTTTTCTGGGTTATGTTTTTAAAACGATAATGCCCGGAATCGTCACTTCTGAAGTACCTTTTATCGTTGTGGGGATGACTTCCTTTTTTGGTGCTACTGGGAAAATCAGCCTTTCCATAATTCCAATGGTTATAGAAATGACAGCGAACTTACACGTGGTTCCTTATGTGATGGTTTCTAATGTGGTTGCAACTTTAATTACAGGGACAAATACTATTTATCCGTCTCAAAAATTAAGGAGAGGTATCTAAATTATCCTTAAAGTGGCCGTGTCTATATATTTTGCCAGAGACGGCGTAGATTACATCCTCGGCCAAATTCGTCGCGTGGTCTGCAACTCTTTCAATGTTTGAGGAAACGGAAGTGAATTCTATAAGCATTTCGGGATTAATAAGCTGTTGTGAACAAAGGGAAGTAGATTTTTTTACGATTTCCTGGTTTAACCTGTCGATGTCGTCGTCTTTCTTTAAGACCGAAGTGGCAAGAGTAATATCCTCCTTCATATATGCCTCAAGGGATTCCCTTAACATTTCTAAGGTTTTTGATGCCATAATGGAAATGAGTGCATAGAGTTCTTTTATTTCGGGATAATTTATTAATGTAAGCGCGCTTTGGGCTATGTTCGTAGCGTGATCGCCAACTCTTTCTAAGTCATTGTTCATTTTCAAAATCATGGTTACAGTTCTTAAGATTTTGGCTTTTGGGGAATAGAGTGCTATAAAATCGAGGCATAGTTCGTCGATGAGATTTTCCTTTTCGTTTGCATAGGGTTCATCTTTTTCAATTACTTTTTTGAGTAGATCCGGGTTTCTCGTCAGTAAACCTTCAATGGATTGTTTGAACATATTACTTACGTGAGCGTGGTACTCAAGAATTTCAGTATTTAATTCCTTTATCTTATCTTCGAGCATTCACACCCCCTCATCCAAATTTTCCTGATAAAAATTCTTCTGTTATTTTCTTTTCTGGTGTCGTGAATATTTTAGTCGATGGTCCGAATTCTACCAATACCCCGTTATAAAGAAAAGCTACGTAGTCAGAGATTCTTGAGGCTTGACCTATGTTGTGGGTCACAATTAAAATGGTAACCCTTTCTTTAAGAGTGACGAGTAGCTCTTCAATTTTTGCAGTGGCCTGTGGATCAAGAGATGAGGTTGGTTCATCGAGTAGTATGATATCGGGGTTCATTGCCAAGGCTCTTGCAATACAAAGTCTTTGTTGTTGCCCACCGGAAAGAAAAGTTCCCTTTTTAAAGAGTTTGTCTTTAACCTCGTCCCAAAGGCCAACACTTCTCAAATTCCTCTCAACAATTTCATCCTTTTCTTCTCTTTTAAGTTTTATTCCCCGTAAGATATAACCTGCGATGACATTGTCGTAGATACTCATATGGGGAAAGGGATTGGGCCTCTGGAAAACCATTCCAATCTTTGATCGAACTTCTTCGGGAGGCATTTGAAAAATATCTTCGTTCTTCAGGTATATTTTCCCTTCAACTTTGATATCTTTGTATAATTCGTGCATTCTGTTGATTGAGCGTAGTAGTGTAGACTTACCACATCCTGATGGTCCCATAATGGCCGTTATCTTTTTTTCAGGGACCCTTAAATTTATGTCGAATAGTACCTGATGCTCACCATAAAACACATTAAGATCTTCAACAGTCAAAATTATGCTTTCCATTTCCGTACTCCTAAGTGGGAAGTTATACTTACAAGAAAGACAATTAAAATTAATATTAGAGAGGCACCCCAAGCGATTTGGTGCCATTCCTTATAGGGACTGGTAGCGTAGTTATAAATCAATAAAGGCAAAGCACTCATTGGTTTTAAAATGTTAAAGTTGAGGAAGGGGTTTCCAAAACTGGTAAAGAGCAGTGGCGCCGTTTCTCCCGCTATTCTTGAGAAGCTTGATAAAAGGCCAGTTAATATTCCTGGCAACGCAAAAGGCATTATCACTTTAAGGGTTGTGCGGGTAAAATTTGCTCCTAAGGATCTGCTTGCTTCTCTGTAATCCTTAGGTATCATCATAATGCTTTCTACGGTCGCTGTGACGATGTTAGGGATCATCATAAGGGCAAGGGCTATGCTTCCTGCCAAAGCAGAATACCCTCTCATAGGTTTTACACACCACGCGTAAACAACGATGCCAATTACGATTGAAGGTATTCCTGCTATAAGGCGGGAACTTACAGCAGTGATTTTGCTCAACAGTTTGTCAGGGAATTCCGCAACATAAACTCCGGCGAGGATTGAAATGGGCGCAGCGATAATAGTGGAAATGGTGGTTATGATTAGTGTCCCGACTAAGGAGTTTAGTGCTCCCCCCTTTTCGCCCACGGGTCTTTGAACCTTGGTTATTAGGTCGAGATTGAGAGCGTTTATCCCCCATTTTAAAAGGGTGATAAGAATTATGAATAGGGGCACAATAGTAAGAATCGAAAAGATGATAATTCCTGCCTTAAAGGTTTTGTCCATGTACCTTCTGGCTTTCATTTTTGCAATCTCCTTAAAATCAAGAGGTTGCCGGTGAAGTTAAAGATTAAAGTTATTAAGAATAGAATAAGCCCAAGGAATATTAATCCACTTTGATGGATTCCTGAAGCCTCATTAAATTGGTTTGCTATGAGGCTGGCAATTGTATTGCTGGGCCCCAAAAGGTTTGATGGAAAGTTATTGAAATTCCCTATTACCATTGTAACAGCCATAGTTTCTCCTAAGGCCCTTCCCAAGGAAAGAAGAAATCCTGCTAATATGCCTGATCGGGCAACGGGGAGTATTACCTTCAGGTTCGTTTCGTAGGTATTTGCACCTAAAGCGTAAGAAGCTTCCTCCAGTTCCTCGGGAACTAATTTTATAACTTCTGACGCTATTGAGGCAGATAAGGGAATTATCATAATTGTTAAAACGAGTACCGCAGTCAATATACCAACTCCATAGGGTGGATATCCGAACTTCAATTGAATAATTCGCATTATAGGAGCTAAAGCAAAGAGCCCCCAGAATCCGTAAATTACTGAAGGAATTGCCGTGATAAGG
>CAZZKY010000094.1:0-17762 GCA_964654765.1 uncultured bacterium
CCTCCAACTGCCTCACAGCTTTACGAATCCTGGGCTTCAGAGCTTTTATCTGCTAAGAAAATAATCCCCATACAAAATTATCTAAACCTTATTGACTCCACAAAGCTAAAAAATGTTTTTGAGGTTTTGATCACTGGAAACAAGTGGCAAGACACATTGGTGACCTTTCCCTTCAACAAAAGCGTTCCCGTTTTTTACTACAATATAGACCTCTTCGAGAAGTATGGAATTAAAGAATTCCCAAAAACATGGGACGAATTCAGGGAAGTTGCAAAAAAACTCACCATTGATGAAAATGGAGATGGTCAACCCGAAATCTATGGCACTGCCTTTACTATTGACGTATGGATCTTTGCCACCATACTCTATCAAAAAGGCGGTAGACTCCTCGAAGGCGACTCCGTAATGTTTGATTCACCTGAGGGAATTGAAGCCTTGACATTCCTTCAAAACCTCATTTTTAAGGATAAATGTGCCTACTTGGGGACCGGCTATTCCCACCAGGATGATTTTGCCAATGGAAGAGTTGCTATGATATGGGGGACAATCGTCTCCTATGCTTTTATAAAAGATAAAATCAATTTCCGGCTCGGTGTTGCACCCGTTCCTATCGATAAATACAGAACCGTTATCATTTCTGGTACAAACGTTGGTATTTTTGTAAATGTCCCTGAAAGTCACAAGAAAAATTTCATAAATTTTCTAAACTTTTTCCTCGAAGACAGCGTTCAGGCTTACTGGTCATCGAAAACAGGATATCTGCCATTGACAAAGAGTGCTTTCGAGCATCCCACTCTCAAAAATTTTGTTGAATCGGTGACTGGCCTTAAAGAAGCAATGTTGCAGGTAGAATACGGTGATTATGAACCCAGGGATCCGGTATGGTTCACAGGCAGGAGAATACTGTCAGAAGAAGGAATCGAACCCGCCCTGCGAGGGCACGCAAAACCAGAAGAAAGCCTTAAGAGAGCTGCTGATCTAATTAGACAGGAAATAGCACGAAGGAAATCCTACCAAATTTATAGGCATTCCCGCAAATAGTTTTACAATCCGCTTAAATAAGCTTAATATTATCATATGTCCTTGGACGAAGCAAGAATAGATGATGTAGTTGTCGTTAAGAAGATTGCTGCAGGGCACAGGGCTTTAAGACGCCTTGCAAGTTTAGGAATTAATATTGGCGATAGAATTAGGGTTTTACATTTCGGACCCTTCAAAGGGGCAATCCTCGTTGAGGATCTGGACTCTGGGGTGAAAGTGGCCCTTGGCAGAGGCTTAGCGAAAAAAATAATAGTGGAATATGCGCAATACAATTAGAATTGCCCTTGTTGGTCAGCCAAATTGTGGAAAAAGCACTTTTTTTAATCAGTTAGTTGGTTATAAAGCTCAAACCTCCAACTTTCCCGGCACAACCGTAGAGTTTCTCACCGCCGAGGTGACTTATGAAGGCACAAAACTTATTATCACAGACCTACCCGGCATTTACTCACTCCTTGGTGAAGAACCCGCAGAGAGGGTTACTCTGAAATACTTGCTCGAAAATCCCGTGGATTTGATTATTAACATATTAGATAGTTCCGTTATATCAAGGAGCCTCGAACTTACCATTGAATTATCGACTCTCGGCATCCCAATGATTTTAGTATTAAACATGATGGACGAGGCGGAGAAAAAGGGTATCAAAGTAGATACAAAAAAGCTTGAGGAGATATTGGGTATTCCTGTGATTCAGACGGTGGCTACCCAAGGGAAAGGGGTCGATCAGGTTATAAAAAGGGTTTTTAATCCACAAAAACCCTTAAAATTACTGAAAATAGACCTCGGCTATGAGGCAGAGGAAGCAATTAAAACCGCAGTAGCTCAAATTAAAAAACTGTACCCCTCATTAAATGAAGAAGCCTGTAAAATCCTTGCAATTGCGGACATTGATGGTCAACTGGGCATACTTGCTAAAGAAGAGGCCGAAAGAATTAAAAATTCCCTGTCATCTTTAATGAAAATTGACTCACCCTGGCTTCTAATTCATCAGGAAAAACACAAATTGGCCATGGAAATCTTTGAAAGCTGTGCAAAAATAACCCATGTGAAAAAACAAAAATTTCTTGATTACAAACTCGACTCCATCCTTATGAATAGCTACGCAGGCCCTTTAATCGCTTTTCTTACCCTACTCGGCATTTTTTTCCTCGTTCAGAAACTCGGTGGGCTTTTAAGTGAAATCTTTGCCCTTCCCTTTGACAGGCTGAGTGAAATAATTGAGCTTACAACCTGGAACGAATTTTTGAAAGCCATAGTGAAATCCGTGGTTGACGGTATAAACAGCGGTATAGGGATAGTATTTCCCTATTTTATCCCTTTCGTTTTTCTCCTATCACTCCTTGAGGATTTAGGTTATTTATCGAGGCTTGCCTTCGTTCTGGACCATTTTCTCCACAGGATCGGACTCCATGGTAAAAGTGTTGTTCCATTTATTCTTGGATATGGTTGCAATGTACCAGCAGTCTTTTCAACAAGAATCATTGAAAGTGAACGCGAAAGAGTCACTACAGCCTTTTTAATCCCATTTATTCCTTGTTCAGCAAGGCTTGCCATAATATTCGCCCTTGCTAATCTATTTATCGGATTTAGATTTACCTTCGCTCTCTTTGTTCTTAACATATTCGTTATTGCGATTCTCGCGAAAATAGCGAGTCTTTTGTATAAATCTGAAGCTACAGATTTCATATTAGAGATACCCCCCTATCGCATCCCTACGATGAAAGGCATTCTGAGTAAAGTATGGTACAAACTGAAAGACTTTATCTTCTTTGCGTGGCCTGTTATAGTGATTGGAAGCCTCGTTTTAAGCCTCATGCAGTTCTTCGGGCTTGATGATATTATTAACAGGGCTTTTTCACCCCTCGTTCAAGGAATTCTTGGAATTAACCAAAAATTGGGAATTGTCTTGATTTTTGGCATTTTAAGAAAGGAACTTGCGCTAATAATGGCCTCTGAAGCTCTTAAAACGCCAATTGAGATGTTGAATACCGTTATGACAAAAAAAGAAATGGTAGTTTTCGTTACCTTTGTTACCTTTTATACTCCTTGCTTGTCTACAATTCTGGCATTATGGAAGGAAATTGGATTGACGAAAACCCTCATTCAAATAGCAATGAGTTTAATACTGGCTTCTCTTCTTGGTATTTTAATGGGTATGTTTTTCTAAGAGCGACCTTTTTTCCCAATAATTTCCATTATAGCGGTAGCTGCTTCCTCAATAGACCTCGACGTCACATCTAATATAGTAAAATTATGTTGCCTAAAGAGTGTCAGGGCATAATTTACCTCTTTTTTGATTTCCTCCAAATTCACATATGGGTCACTCAATTCCATTTTTAATTTGTTAGCTCTCACAAGTCTTATATCCCTTAAACGTTCGGGATCAACGGTAAGCCCTATTACTTTTGAAGAAGGAAGGTTTAAAACAGGGTCTGGTAAAGGCCTCCCATAAACTACCGGAACGTTAGCGGTCTTTATCCCCCTATAGGCCAGATAAATTGATATGGGAGTTTTAGAAGTCCGTGAAACTCCTAAAAGGACAAGGTCTGCTTGATCAATGGTTCTAATGTTTCTTCCGTCATCATGTTTAACTGCAAAGTTTATGCACTCGATTCTTTCATAATAATCTTGATTCAGATGCCTAAAAAGGCCCGGAACGGCCATAGGTGAGAGCTCCAGTAAATCCTGAAGACGCGAAAGCACAGGCCCTAAAATGTCAATTATAGGAACACCGAGCTGAAGCGAGAGTGCAATAATTTCTTTTCTCAACTCTGTTATCACAAAAGTGTAAGCGACAACGGCAACGTATTGAGCTGCTTCTCTCATTATTTCCCTAAGCTGTTCCACAGTTCTCACCTGAGAATATTTCTTAATATAAACGTTGGTGGTTTTAAACTGAGTTAGCGCCGCTTTAACCACAGTTTCGCAGGTAAGACCTGAAGAGTCAGAAACAATGAAAATCCACCGCTCTCGCGTGGTCATTTTATGATTTTAATCTCAGGGATGTAAAAATTCAATTCTCAATAAGCACCCTAAAAATTGACCTTAGCCTTACTAAACAACAAATTTGTATCAAAACTTGATCTTTTTATACGTAAAGTTGCTGACAATTTTCACAATAAAAGGTCTTTCTTCGGCTATTACCAACATACTTTACCCTGAGCTTAGAATCACAGAGAGGACAAAACTTCCTGTTGTAAACCATTAAGACCTTTTTTAATGGCCAGCCCCTCCTTCTGTGTTCAAGGAAAATCAGAGAGAATTGAATGCTTCTATCAATCAAATCCATAGCAACCCCATCGGGTATTTTACAGGAAATGCTTTCAGGATGAACCTTAGAAAGAAACAAGGCTTCATTTTTAATTATGTTTCCAATTCCCGCAAAAATTTCCTGGTCGAGAAGAACATCGCTTATCACCCTCGGATCTAACTTAACTCTTTCAAGGGCCCATTCTCTATCAAAATTTTTGTTCAAAACATCTTTAAAATGTCCAAGATTCAACTCAGCTCGACTTACAAGTTTCAAAGAAGTATTGTAGAAGTAGAGAATAACGGGGTTTTTACCATCCTTAACGAACCTTAGCTGTAAACGAGGTTTTTTATCGGGTTTTGGATTATTGATTCGAAAAGAACCGTACATACCAAAATGTACTCTCAAAGCAGTCTCCTGAAAAATCAAATACAGTTGTTTACCAACAGAGTCAACAGAAATCAACTTCTCGCCAATTAGCCTATCCTTTTCAATCTTTGAGCTTCCTGAAATTTCAACAATGTTAAAGCCTCTAAGGAAAGTTAGTTTTTCCCTGATCAGATAAACACCGGGTCCTTCCATGAAAGACTTTAAATAAGATAAAATTGGGCGGTGGAGGACTCGAACCTCCGACCTCTGCCTTGTAAGGGCAGCGCTCTCACCAGCTGAGCTAACCGCCCTGCCGAATACATTTAGTTCTGAGCGGTTTGGCTCTGAAGTGCTTGATTTAAAAGTTTTGCTAATTTACTCTTCTTTCTCGCAACGGTATTGGGATGGTAAATCCTCTTATCCGCTGCCCTATCAAGATATTTGTAGAGCTGAGCAAGGAGTTCTTTCTTCTTCTCAATATCTTGCTCTGCTAAAAATTTCTTCGTCAGGGTCTTAACAAAACTCTTATAGGCCTTATTGCGAAGTCTCCTTTTCTCGTCTTTTCTTTGCTTTTTTAAAGCAGACTTATTTACACGAACTCCCATTTCTCAATTTCCTCCTGTGCAGGTAAATTATAAATTTCCAAAATTGTACAGTCAAAAAAAATAAAATGGCCCCAAGGGGACTCGAACCCCTACTGCCGCCTTGAAAGAGCGGTGTCCTAGCCTCTTAGACGATGGGGCCTGAATTGCTTATATTATCATGTTAAACTTTCGGAAAGTCAACCTGTGTTAGCCACCCATCATTTTTATGTATGACTCACACTTATCAAGGTAAAATTTGGCCTCTTTATTGTTAGGATCGAGCTTCAAAGCCTTTTCAAAGTAAGTCTTTGCATCCCTATACTTCCCTTCAAAGAAGAGCTTCTTACCCCTATCAATGAGGTCAGGAACAGACACCCTTTCCTCTTTGGGCTCTGGTTTAGGTTTCGCTGTGGGTGGTGGAGTTACTGCAGGTTTCTGAATGGGCTGCGGGGTTTCTTTCTTCCTCTCCTCCAGCATCACAACCCGAATACTGTCAATTCTCTTTCTTACTTCCTGATTCTGGGGATCAAAATTCAATATCCGTTGAAGCTCACTTATCGCATCCTGGTATCTCTTGTTCCTGAGATAATTCTCGGCCCGTAAAGTTATCTCTTTAATCATATTAGATTTTTGGGTAAACAACGAATCTTTCACCCTCAAACCTTCTTCATCTTCAGGGAAAAGCTTTAATGCTTTATTTAATTCAATTTCTGCATTTTTTATATCGTTCTTTCTCAAAAATTCTCTCGTCTTATCGAGCATTGTAAGATAGTCCATATACTCGTTGCTGTACCTCAACTTTACTTCAAGTGTTACACTTTTTTGTTTGGGCTGAACTTCTAACATGCTGTTTAAAGGCGCATACTTACTATTCCCAGTAACCTTGAAAGGGTAAATTCCCGGCTTTAACACAGTAGTTATCTCACCGCTTTCATTTGTGATGAGTGTTGGAAATTTACCATCTGCTGAAATTACCTTAGCACCCTTAACAGGTTTTCCAGTTACCTGTTCCTTAACTACAAGCTTTACTTCTGAAACCGCTGGTTTAAAAATGGTTTCACCAGGGATCTCAGCTCTTATTCCAACAAAACCTTGCTGTACAACAAATTTATCTTCAGGTGGGTAGGAACAATACCTGAAAGCTGTAACAAATTCAACACCTTTAAAGGGGCCGAAGATAATTCCAAGATTTCTCCTCCAAGTTGAGGTGTAGCCCTCCCAGTAAATTTTTACAAAGTCAACAGGTTTAATGACAACAGTAGCAAAAAATCCTGGAACTTTCAAAGGTTGTTCCAGATATTTATTCTGGGCAAACCTGCCTAAGCCAACTCCTAAACCCGCTTCAAAATACTTAATAGGTTTCATATAGAACTCTGCAAAAAGCGGTATGCGAAAAATCTTCGATGTGGACTCTGCAGGAATATAATTAGTACCTTCAGACTCAATATCAGGTATGATGAGTCCGTTTACTCCCCATAAAGCGTAAAACTTTTCATTATTCCATGCTGTGTGATGAAAAGTTATATCAATATTTTTATTCCGGGCATAACCTGCGTGGAAATATAAATTCCTATACGCAATCCCGATAGAAATGCCAAAGGGTGGAAGGATACTTTTGTAGGTTTCCGAGGTATAAAGACCCGATTGTATCTTAGTACCTCCAAATCCAGATACATAAAATGAGAATTTGTCAGACACCATAGGGACAGGTACATCGCTCTGATTACCTGTAAAAATTTGAGCGCTGACAACACCGAACGTTAACAAAACTATTAACAACTTTTTCACTGCGCTCCTCCTGTTAACGTAAATATTCTAATTCTTAAATCAAATCAAGTCAAGATTTTTGAAAAATAACATCGACCTTCAAAAAAACAAAATTCCGAAAAAAGATACTGCTTAACCTTTTAGTCCGAGCCTCCTCAATGTCTCGTCAGTTGGGATACCGTTTTGATCCCATCCCCTCAGAGCGTAATACTCATCCAACATCTTGTTCAATATGTCAACTGTAATCACCTTCCCCTCAGCTGGACCTAAAGGAGATGGTTCCTCCATAATGCGTAACGGTAAAGTATCGTCCTTTCTTGAAATCCCTTCACCAACATTGAAAAGCCTTATAATGTTCCAAATCCTTTCTCCTGTTAGCATGTACTCCTCGGTGCTTAAGCTAATGCCGGTAGCGTTATACAAAAGTTCTGCAAAATCTTGGACGGTAAAAGGAACAAAATCACATAAAACAAGGGAAAAACAGACCGCCCTTTCATCCTGAGTTTCTTTGACAAATTTTGCAACTCCTTCTGTTGAGAACCTTGGAAGAACACCCGTTAATTCTGCCGTTGGAGTCCATGCCCTCTGGTGACATCCTCCCCTATCTGCTGTGGCAAAGGCAAGGGCCATTCCCCATGAACCCCTTGGCTCCACACCGGGAAGTTCAAGACCTTTAACGTGAATTGCAAACCGCTCACTTCCCTGCCCTATTTTTTCAGCAGCTTTTTTCACTCCTTGAGCGAAAAGCTCGCCGATTCCATGACGATACGCAATTTTCTTCAAAAGCTCTGAAGCCGCATCTGCATTACCGAATTTCAACTCCAGTCCATCGGCGTCCCCTAAAAGGCCTTTTTCAAAGCACTCCATTGCAAAGGCTACAACTCCACCAGCAGATATAGTATCAAGACCGAGGTTGTCACAAATTCTATTCAAAAATGCAACGCTTTCGATAGGAGTAATCTCACAGTTAGACCCAAGTAGTGCTATAGTCTCATACTCAGGTCCCTCAACCTCATTGCACTTATATTTTCCATCCCTCACATGGGTCAATTTACCGCAGGCAATAGGACATCCAAAGCATGCTTTATTCCTAACCCAGATTTTTTCTTTCATCGTTTCGCCGGAAATCTCATCAGCTTTCTCAAATACCCCCCTTGAAAAGTTCCTTGTAGGCAAAAAACCACCTTCGTTGGCCATCTTAACCCACATAGGAGTGCCGATTTCTGTTCTTTTCTTCATAACGGGATGTTCTTTTATTAGCTTCAATAACCTCTTCACACTCTCTTTCATTCCCTTTTCATCAAAATATTGTAATTCAGAAGTAGGCTTTGCGACAACAGCTTTCAAATTCTTAGAACCCATTACAGCGCCTGCCCCTCCTCTTCCAGCCTGCCTATAGTAGTCAAATCCTATTATTGCAAAAGTAACAAGGTTTTCCCCAGCAGGTCCTATAGAACCAACCTTTGCTTCTGGATGGATTTTTTTAAGTTCATCTTCTGTTTCAAAAATCGTTTTTCCCCAAAGGTGGCTTGCATCATAGATCTTCACTTCTCCATTTTCAACGTATAAATAAACGGGCTTTTCAGATTTTCCTCTAACAATAAGAATATCAACCCCTGCCCTTCTCAACGCCGCCCCGAAATGTCCGCCCACTTGAGAATCAAGGAAAATGCCAGTATGTGGTGATTTAGTGACAACTGCCCACCGACCCGAAGTTGGGGCGATTGTACCCGTAAGGGGCCCCGTTGCAAATATCAAGATATTTTCAGGAGAAAGCGGATCTACCCCTGGCCGTAATTCATCATAGAGGATTTTAGCCCCTATTCCTTTCCCACCAATAAATCTAACAACAAGTTCATGCTCTAATTCTCTATGCTCGCAACTTAGATTGCTTAAGTTTACATCAACTACTTTACCAAAAAATTTCTGCACCCCCACAGCAAAAATTATAAACAGCCAAGATAAAACAAACAAAAGGGCTAAATCCCAGAAAAAAAACTTACGGTAAATTTGTGGCCTCTACGTAATTCACTCCACGACAAGGCAATCTTTTAAAACCCAAAAAGGACATCTCCTGTCTTGAAGTTCCACGCATCAGACTTTAAATTATGAAGTGATGGGAGGGCAAGATGGTAAAATTTGATGTTGTAAAAATCCAAAAGCCTGATGATGTCAATGCAATTCTTGGGCAATCGCACTTCATTAAAACCGTTGAGGATATTGAGGAAATTCTCATAACCTCCGTCCCAGGTGTTAAATTTGGACTGGCCTTCTGCGAATCTTCTGGACCAAGATTGATAAGATACACAGGAAACGACGAAGAGCTTGTTAATCTCGCGATTGAAAATGCAAAAAGGGTCGCTTGCGGACACTTTTTCATATTACTTCTCAGAAACGCCTATCCTATTAATGTGCTAAATGCCATAAAACACTGCCAGGAGGTAGTTAATATCTATTGTGCCTCAGCTAACCCCATTGAAGTAATCGTTGCTGAAACAGAGCAGGGAAGAGGCGTAATGGGTGTCGTAGACGGACTTGCGCCTCTCGGTGTAGAAGGTTCCGAGGATAAAAAAGCACGTTATGAATTCCTACGGAAAATAGGGTATAAAAAGTGAAGAAAGCCTTCATATTTTTCCTTTTGGTTTTGATTCTTCAAGCTTGTACCACTCGAAAAAACCTTAGAAAAATTGTTCCCCCTGTTGAATTCACCTTTGAAGATTTTGAATTCGGGGATGGCTTTATTGAAGGAGATACATTAGATATAACCAGCATTCCACAAAAATATCTTAAAGAGGACCTCAAAAAGGTAGAACGCGCTCTAAAGGGGAGACTCGCTCACTTCGGCCTTATACTCTCAGCTGAGGAAGAAATAGAAATCGCTAAATGGTATCACTTCTATAATACGAGAGGCAAGGAAAGAGTTTTGAGAGCCCTTACAAGAGGCGCCCCCTATTTCAAGAAAATCTCAGAGATTGTCAAAAGCTACGGATTGCCAGAAGACCTCGCTTTTCTCCCTGTAATTGAAAGTGGATTCAATCTTTATGCGGTATCAAGAAGAAAAGCCGTAGGCCCATGGCAATTTATGTCCTTTACTGCAAAAAAATACGGCCTTTTAGTTGACTGGTGGATCGACCAGCGTCTTGATCCAATATATTCCACCCATGCTGCCTGTAAATATTTGAAAGACCTTTTTGACCTTTTCGGTAGATGGGACCTCGCCATAGCAGCATATAACGCAGGTGAGGGGAAAGTTTATTCAAAGCTGGTAAAAACCAACGGTGAGAAGTTTTGGGATATCAGAAAACAGCTCAAAAGAGAAACAAGAAACTATGTGCCCTCTTTTCTTGCTTTGATCATGTTCATAAATGACAACAAAGAACTTGTTTCTTCAATTCTAAATACCCCAGAATTTACATACGATAGTGTTCTTGTGCCCTCGCAGGCTAATATAAAACAACTGGCTTCTTGGGCTGGAATTAGCGAAAGAGAGTTTAGATTATTCAATCCTTATTTCCATAGATTCGCCACCCCACCGTATCTGAAAAACTATTACGTTAGAATTCCTCTTGGCACTAAAGAACAATTTATTTCCCGAATGAATAGCACGCCAAAGGATGAATGGTTTAAGGCACAAGCCCATATAGTAAGAAAAGGTGAAACTTTATATCAAATAGCTAGAAAATATGGAGTTACAGTTACCGCAATCCAACAAGCAAACTATAACATCAATCCAAAAAGATTAAGACCAGGTATGGTCCTCGTTATCCCATACGGGCCAACTGTTTCACGCAAAAGTTACACCTACACGAGAAAAACAAAGAACTACACCAGCGAAAGCAATTCAACCCCCAACTCTACCAAAAACCAGAGAGGAATTATAAAACATAAAGTAAAATATGGTGAAACTCTATATTCAATTTCAAAAAAATACAAAGTATCAGTCAACCAACTCAAAGAATGGAATAACCTTAATTCAAATTATATAAGGTCTGGCCAGACCCTTATTATCTACACCAACTAATTACTCCATTGGCTCAAAATCTTCCTTAGAAGCACCACAAACCGGACAGACCCAATCGTCGGGTATCTGTTCAAAGGGAGTACCAGGCGCAATCCCACTATCGGGGTCGCCGACGGCGGGATCATAAACATAGCCGCATATGGTGCATCTATACTTTTTCACAACACATCACTCCGTTACTTTAATTTGTTTGTAATTTTCCCATACACCATGAATGTTACAGTACTCAAGAACAAAAATAGTAGCGTTTGTATCAAGCTTCATTCTGAAGGTAACCTTTGGATCTCCATAAGTTGGTCCCAGATCAAAGGTTGCTACATGAACAGGGTTGTAAGGTCTTCCCTCAATTACTGCAAAAACCTGAATCCACTTTATATGGTGTTCAATGGTATTGGGATGAGGCACATCTTTACCCACTATTACAGTAATTTCAAAGAATTCGCCCTTTTTAACCGTATCTGGCGCCTCAATATAGGGCACATGTTTTTCTTTACCTTCTTTTTCCGCAGGCATTATAAAATCTCCAAACTTCATAATTTCACCTCCTTTATGCTGCCTTTTTACCCTCTTCTGTAATTACATATTTCCCTTTTTCAGGGCTATCCACAAGTCCCTTTGTTTTCATTCCTCTTAATTTTCCCATTACCTTGGCAACCTCTACATTAAGCGCCTTGGCTATATCCCCACAGCCCATGGGTTGAGATGCATTTTTCAGCACCTCGAGAATTTTCTTTTCCATATCATCAGGGCCTGTTATTTTAGGTTTTCTCGCACAGGGCATCCTTATACCTCCTTTTAAAATTTTACAAATTTCTCCTTAGAAACACCACAAATGGGGCATTTGTCTGGTGCCTCTCCTTCAACGGTATAACCGCATACAGGACAAATGTAAATGTCCCCAATCTTGATATCTTCCTTCTTCTCGGCTTTTTCCTTTGCATCGGCATACATTGCTCTGTGGATCTTCTCTGCTTCCAGAGCGTACACGATGCCCCTTAATGCCTGCTTTTCTTCCTGAAGTTCAGCCACAGCCTTATAGGCAGGATACATTTCTTCAATTTCAAAATTTTCTCCCTCATATCCTGTTTGCAGGTTATGAACAGTATCCTTCACTTTACCAAGAGCCATAAGATGGTTCTTTGCATGGACCAGTTCAGCGTACGCTATTGCACGGAAAAGCCTTGCAATGTTAGGAAAACCTTCACGCTCAGCAACTTCTGCGAATATCATATACCTCATGTGTGCCATACTCTCGCCTGCAAAGGCGCTGTTTAGAAATTCCTCTGTCATTTTACGCATATTATCCCTCCTTACGCTTAGCATTTTCCAACTTTCTTAAATGACCATCTTCAAAATTTATAAGTTGCAAAATTATCTCTTTATCTTCCAAACTCTCAACCATACAAAAGAGGTCCATATAATACCTCTTTGACTCCCTCTCCTTTTCAATTCCTATGTCAATAAGCTCTTCTAAAGTTTTAATTTCAAAGTCAGGCAGTTCTTCTTCTCCTGCGGACTTAATTTGTCCAAGCTCTTCACCAAATAGATGCTTATAAAGGTTTCTTAGAAATTTTTCGTGCTCCATCTCCTCCACCGACATATATTCCAAAAGGAGTTTAAGGTCACCCTTCACTTTCCCACTGAGTTTTTTGTAAAATTTTGCAGACAATCTCTCTCTCCAAATCCCCGCTTCTATGATGCTTTTAAGGTTCATAATTTAATTTTAACCATCGCCTCACAGTCTGTCAAATCACTTAATGGTTTAAATATTAAACTCATTACAAATTGAACAAACATGCTCATGGTTAGATAATTATTGCAAATGAAAACGGTTTTTGAAATCTCTGCAGGGGGAGTGGTATACAGAAGAGACGAAAAAGGTTATTCATTCCTCCTCGTTGCCGTTAAAGATGGCAAAGTTTGGACTTTACCCAAGGGCCTTGTAGAGAAAGGAGAAAAACCCGAAAGTGCTGCTTTGAGGGAAATAAAGGAAGAAACTGGAATTTTAGGGCGAATTGAAACCTTTCTCGATAAGTTCGAGCTATGGTTTATTCAAAAAGAAAATGGAGAACCTACGAGACACCACAAAATAGTCTACCATTTTCTTGTAGAATATATAGAAGGTGATATAACTCAACACGACTTCGAGGTGGACGACGTGAAATGGTTTACCCCTGAAGAAGCACTGAAAATCTGCAGTTATCAAAAGGATAAAGAAATAATAAAAAAGGCGATAGAATATTTGAGGAGAAAAGATGCTGGAAACACCTGATTTACTTAAGACAGTAAATACCTTGGCTAATGTTCTCGAAGAATCCACTGATTTAAACGAGATTCTTTTTGCAACACTCACCGCCATAACATCAGGTGAAAGCTTCGGATTTAACAGGGCCTTCGTGATGCTATTTGAAAACGATATTTTAAAACCGGTATTTGCCCTTGGCCCTAAAGACAGAGAAGATGCAGAGCGAATTTGGAAGGAACTTTTAGAAAAGAAATATACGTTGGACGATTTGATACGAGGATACTCCGTTGAAAAGTTCAAGAAAGAATGGGAAAAATTAAAACCTTTCTTTGAAAACATTATCATTACAAGAGAAGAACTGATTAAAGAGAACTCCGAAATTGAAAGGGCCCTGACCGAGAGAAAACCACGAATTTTTCGCCTTGACAACCCCGAACTTCTCGAATACAGGAAATTTAAACAGCTTGGAGCAAAGGAGTTTGCAGTAGCACCAATTGTTACATTAAAAAAGGAATTGGGGGTTATAATTGCAGACAACTTTTTAACGGAAACCCCCATAAACAGAAGTAAACTCATGGCCTTAGAAACCTTTGTAGCCCAGGCATCTATGGCTATTTCAAGAGCTCTTCTCTTTAAGCAATTGGAAGAAAAAGACAGACTGATCCTTGAGCTACAGAGAAAAGCAATTTACCAAGAGCTGATTTTCCAGCTCAGCCACGAGATTAAAAATCCACTTACGGTCCTTGGAGGCGTCGCAGCAATTTTAAAAGAAGAAGTTGGACCGGATCATCCGCTCAGAATTTACGTAGAGGCCATAATTAGCAACGTTTCCAAAATGGAAACTATTCTAAAAAAGACTATTGAAGGGCTAAAATCCCAAATTGATACCAAGAGAGAAAGAACAAATTTAAATGATTTAATCAACTCCAAACTAAATGAACTCAGTGGGCTTTTCAAAGCTCGTAAAATCGAAGTCGAATTCAAACCTTTAATCGAAGTTCCTGACCTTCTTTTGCCCAAAAATCAGCTATCGGAAGTGTTGGAGTACATAATTTTTAACGCGGTAGAAGCAATGCCGAGCGGAGGAAAGCTTGAAATATGGTTAGAGCGGGAAAATAGTGGGGTTTCTATATACATCAGAGACTACGGTGTAGGTATCCCACCAGAAATCCTCCCCAGAATATTTGACCCATTTTTCAGTACCAAAAAAGAAGGGTATGGTCTCGGTCTATACAATGCCAAACAAATACTTCTTGGACTTGGTGGGGACATAGATTGCCAATCAGAAGTGGGAAAAGGAACAACCTTTCGTATATTTATTCCAATACCTGTCCCGTAATTTTATTGGGCGGGATTTAAATATTATAATTTAACACGAAGGGGGAGTAATGAAGAGGATAATTGAGTGTGTTCCAAATTTTTCAGAAGGACGGGACCCAACGGTAATAAATGCAATTGCGAAAGAAATTGAAAGTGTCTCAGGAGTAAAACTTCTGGATATTGATCAGGGATACGCAGCAAATAGAACGGTTTTCACCTTTGCAGGTGAACCGGAAGCGGTAAAATTGGCTGCCATGAAGGCAATTAAAAAGGCAACAGAACTCATTGATATGACGAAACACAAGGGAGAGCATCCACGGATCGGTGCCTGTGATGTTGTGCCATTTGTACCAATAAGTGGTGTGACTATGGAAGAATGTGTTCAAATCGCACATGAAGTTGGAAAGTGGGTCGCTGAAGAGTTGAATGTTCCAGTTTATATGTACGAAGAAGCAGCAACAAAGCCAGAGAGGAAAAGTTTACCAAATATAAGGAAAGGAGAATACGAAGGCCTTCCTGAAAAACTTAAAGACCCAGAGTGGTATCCCGATTATGGAAAGCCAGAATTTAACCCAAAATCTGGTGCGTACGTAATCGGAGCAAGAGAATTTTTAATAGCATACAACGTCAACTTAAATACTAAAGACAAGAAACTTGCCAACAAAATTGCAAAAAGGATCAGGGAAACGGGTTACACCGTTAAGGATGAAAACGGGGAAACGAAACAAGTTCCCGGTCTCTTGCAATACGTCAGAGCAATCGGCTGGTACATTGACGAATACGGCATTGCTCAGATTTCCATAAATTTAACAAATTACAAAAAAACCCCTCTTTGGAAAG
Source organism: uncultured bacterium (assembly GCA_964654765.1). Classification (GTDB taxonomy): domain Bacteria; phylum Hydrothermota; class Hydrothermia; order UBA1063; family UBA1063; genus UBA1063. The sequence continues at coordinate 15,435 of CAZZKY010000094.1, forward strand.
TTTTCGAAACTTGCGTAGAAGAAGCCCAAAAAGAGGGGCTTCGGGTTACAGGAAGTGAAATAGTGGGGCTGGTCCCGAAGGAAGCACTTTTAGAAACGGGAAGGTATTATTTAAAGAAACAGGGGAAAAACACCGGTATCCCAGAAAAGGAGATCATACACATAGCAATAAAATCCCTTGGACTAAATGATGTAGCAAGATTTGAGCCCGAGAAAAAAATAATTGAATACTTACTTGAAAATCCTGAGGAACTGAAACTCCAAAGAATGTCACTCATAGATTTTGCCGATGAACTCTCTACCGATTCTCCGGCACCTGGAGGAGGCAGCGTTTCTGCCCTATCGGGGGCCCTTTCTGCAGCCCTTACCTCCATGGTTGCAAACTTGACCCATGGTAAGAAGGGTTATGAAGATGTAAAAGACCTTATGGAAGAAGTATCTATCGAAGCCCAGATATTAAAAGATACTCTATTAAAAATTATCGACGAAGATACCCAAGCCTTCAACAAAGTAATGTCTGCTTACTCATTGCCCAAGAAAACTGAAGAAGAAATCAAAATAAGGGAAGAGGCTATTGAAAGGGCCAATCAGGAAGCGACCTTAGTTCCTTTGAAAGTTATGGAACTGAGTGAAAAACTCGTCGAAGTTGCACAAAAAGTTGCTGAAAAGGGGAACAAGAACGCTATGAGCGACGCTGGATGTGCGTTGATACAGGCAAGGAGCGCCTGTGAAGGAGCGTACCTTAATGTAACGATAAACTTGAAGAATCTAAAGGATGAAACCTTTAAAAAAGAGGTTCACATAAAAGCGGAAAAAATACTTAGTAGAGTCAGGAAAGCAGTTGAAGAAAACTTGAAAAAAATTGAAGAAAGCCTAAAAGCGGAGTAGCGAAGAAAATTTCGCATTTTTGTAAGAAATAAAAGTTAATTTTGTCCTTTCTTCGAGATGCGCTATTATTTTATCTGATGAAAATCAAAGAACTTCCTGCAGAAGCAAGGCCGAGAGAAAAATTAATGCTACTCGGTGCCTCATCACTTAAAAACTACGAGCTCCTTGCCTGCGTTCTTGGGAAGGGTACAGTGAAAGAAGACGTGTTATCCCTATCAAAAAGAATTATTGAACAATACGGTAACAGTCTGTTTTTGCAGAATTTTAAGGTAAAAGACTTACAGGAATTATTTGAAATAGGCTTTGTTCAAGCCTGCCAGATTACTGCCATGGTAGAGCTCTCAAAACGTCTGTTTAAGGAAAAGTCTGCAAACCAATTTTTAAAGCCACAGGATGTATTCGAATACTGTAAAAACATGCAATTTTTGAAAAAGGAACACTTAAGAGGGCTATTCTTAGACGTTAAAAATAAACTTTTGAGAGATGAGCTAATATCGATTGGTACAGTGGATAAAACCCTCTCCCATCCCAGGGAAATATTTCGTCCTGCCCTTGAGGTTTCCGCCGTTTCCTTCATTCTTGTTCACAATCACCCCTCCGGCGACCCAACACCCTCGGTGGAAGACATTGAGTTTACTAAGAGAATAAAACAATTGTCTGAAATCATGGAAATAGATTTTCTCGACCACATTATTATAGGCGACAACACATTCGTGAGTTTAAAAGAACTTCTCAAATTCTAATTTAAGACTCTTAACAAGGCCTAAAACTTTGTAAATTCATACCGTAGATTTTAAAATTTCCCTATGAAGAAAATCTGGGCACCATGGCGGATGGAATATATAAAGGTTGCAAATCAAACCAAGGAATGCATTTTCTGCGAAAGAAAACAATTCGTTTTAAAAGAGACACAACACGCCTTTGCTATGTTAAACCTATTTCCCTATAATCCCGGACATTTCATGGTTGCTCCAAAGAGGCACATTAAGGAAACAACTGAGTTAACTCTTGAAGAAATCAAGGAAATCTTCGAACTGATAAACTTGGGAATTATAGCTCTAAAAAAAGAGGCCAATCCAGAAGGGTTTAATATTGGGGTTAATATTGGAAAAGTTGCCGGCGCAGGTTTTGAAGGGCATCTGCATTTCCACATTGTTCCAAGGTGGAACGGTGACACAAACTTTATGCCCGTCATTGGGGAAGTTAAGGTGGTTCCCGAGGGTATAGAAAAAACTTACGCAAAACTTAAAAAATATTTTGAAAACGAGGAATAAAATATGCCTTTCGCAACCGTTGAAGAAGCTATTGAAGATATTAGAAGTGGGAAAATTATAATCGTCGTCGACGACGAAGACAGGGAAAATGAAGGAGATTTTGTAGTAGCAGCTGAGAGAGTTACCCCTGAACACATCAATTTTATGACAAAGGAAGGGAGGGGACT
>CAZZKY010000095.1:0-4315 GCA_964654765.1 uncultured bacterium
AGCGGTTTGAGGAGTTTTTAAGGAAAATAGGTGTAGAACCTGCCTATTCTAAGGACAAAATAACGGAAATCTTAGAACAACTTGAACGGGGTGAAATTACGCCGGAAGAAGCTGAGAAAAGAATTAGATCACTGAAATAAAAAACTGAAAAATTACATGGAAAAAAACTCGTTATAACTTAGACATTGAATACAGCAATATTAAAAAATGATGGAATCAGTCAGGAAGTTAGGAACTCCAGAATCGGACGCGTGCATCGAGACGATTTCGGAAGTCGAAGAAGTGACGCAAGGATTTAAGGACCACAAATTGGAGTACTCAGGGATGTGGGGAATTGGTCACCGTGAATAGTAAAAATTAGAGTGAGAACTTCATCTGGGTGGGCTGGAAAGAACGGAAGGGTAAAAATGGCAGTCAGGGTTCAAGTAGAGCGAGACTCCCATCTGGGCGCGCAGGGGAGCGGAGCTCCCCTGCGCGCCCAAGGTTTTTAACCCGCCATTCCGCTTTAACTCGCTAACAATATCCTAACCGGATAAAAAGCCCGATTGAACAAGTCGAAGGTTAAGAAAATATCAAACTCTGCAAGAGATATTTTAACCCAAAAAGAAAGTCTTAAACCTCTTGAACATTATATTACTAAAGAAATGTCCCGCTAAATTGGTGCCACGTTAACCCAACTTCGAATATACACATCAAAAGCCACTACAAAAGGCTTAATCAAGTGAAGTCCTCGAAGCGCTAAGGCCTTCTATTCCTTATTTCCTTGTAAAGGTCAAACAAAATTTCCTGATAATTTCTTTCGCCAACCTCCACCTTATCCATAAGTTCTTCGAGAACCCGAGTAAATTCTTCAGAGAGAAACTTTTTGACCCCTTCCAGACTATTCAGATAGTAGTAAACCCTCTTGCCCATAGGCGTAGGAAAGAGATATCCCTTTCTTTCCACAACATACTGTCTTTCTATAAGCTTTGCAATTATACTCGCATAAGTCGAAGGCCTACCTATTCCTCTTTCTTTCATACGGAATACCAGCTCACCATGGGTAAAGGGATAGGCTTTTGGTAAAATCTTAAACTTTTTCATCTTTCTTACGTCTATTCTACCATCAAGGTCCGGATGGATTTCCAAAGGTACCACTTTGTTCCATCCCTCTTCTAAAATATCAACTACCAGACTCTTCTCGAAACTCCTATCCAATGCTTTGATTTCAACCACCTTAACCCTTACCTTCACCGGTCTCATTTGAGAAGCAATGAAGCGGTCAAAGATAAGTTCATAAAGCTTTAAGTGATCAAAACTCAAAGTTTCGTATTGTCCAGTGAGGATCAAAGATCTTAAGTCTTCAACCTCAATAGCTTTCGTGGGTCTTATACACTCGTGGGCACCCCCCTCTCCCCAGCTTCTTGGGTGAAAATATTCCTTCCCAAAATTCTCCTCAATAAATTCTCTGGCAACACCCATACCAACATCGGAAACCCTTGTAGAGTCTGTCCTGTGGTAAGTAATGTAACCCAGCTCAAACAAATCCTGAGCAAGCTCCATTGTTTTTGGTAAGGAAAATTTGAACTTGTCACTTGCCTCCTTCAGCATCGTATCCGTCCTGAAAGGTGGCAATGGATTTCTTAACTCCTCTGACGTTTCCTTTACGCTTACTTCGATAAAATCAAGTTTTTCATAAAATTCTCGTGCTTCCCTCTCATTTTCAAAATCGATATCAAGAGAAAACCTCCTCTGGTCCTTCAGCATATCAATGCTAATCCTGTAAATTTTCTGCTTTACCAGCTTTTCTCTCTCGATTATCCATCCAAGGACCGGAGTTTGTACCCTTCCAGCGGATAGGTTGCTTTTACCAAAGGCTTTTTGCAGTAGCTGAGAGTATTCAAACCCAACCCATCTATCAGCAACCCGGCGTACGATTTGAGCCTTAACCAAATCTTCGTCAAAATCTCTTGGATTTTTAATGGCATTCAGAATGGCCTTCTTGGTCACCTCGTGAAATTCCATCCTTCTTATATTTTTAACGTAAGGATCAAGAAGCAACTTTACATCCCACCCGATCTTCTCCCCCTCGGTATCAGGGTCCGTCGCTACATACACCTCAAAACTCTCAAGAGATGCAGACCTTATACTCTCTATGATTTCCTCTTTACCTTCAATAGGTTCGTAAACGGGCTTAATTTCCCGATCTACGTAAACCCCGTAATACCCCTCTTTTTCGTTTAAATCAAGAATGTGGCCCAAAGAAGCCGTTATCATAAGGTACTTATCTTCAAGGGAAGTCTCCAGAATATCATGGTTGTTTATTTTCCTCCGGATTGGTTTTCCAAAAAAGTTCGCAATAGTTCTTGCCTTATTGGGTGATTCAACTATAATCAAGACCGGTTTTAGAATATCTTCACTCTCTTTTAAAACCAATTTTCCTTGCATAAACTGTTTTACCTTTTCCCTGTCTGCGTCTATAACACTTACCACCTGCTCAAGGTCTACCTCTTCGAAGGGTATAAAGTTAATGTCCTCACTGAACCACCTCACCCTCTTAAGTAGGTGGTTAAAGGCTCTCAAGTCATCCACCAGCAAAACACATAAACCCTTTGTAAGACCACCACCGTACATCCTTGAGGTTCTCCCACTGGCTTGCAAGTATCCGGTAACATCCGAAATCACCATCTTATAGCCCTCTTCGTCCTTCTTAATAGTTACTTCCGTTGACTCTTTTAGCAGATTAACGATCTCATCTGAGTTCAAGAAGTTACCGATTTCAGTTCTCAAATGGTCAATCTTCTCTTTAATTGCTGGATTGGACTGAATTACATCCTCGGTGATAAATTGATACTTTTTAAGCTGAAGAATCCAGTTATCGATTTTTGCAGTATAGGCTGGCAATCTTTTAATGATAAAGGTTCTTAAAGAGCTCAGTGCCCAAATTAAATGGCTCAAATTTTCCTCAAATTTAAGGGAAAGTACAATCTTGGGAACACCGTAAAAAATAGCATAACGAATAACGTGAGGCAGGTCAACACCGCGGGCAAGGACATTCCTGTAAGAAGAAATGCCGATCAAGACCTCAATTTCACCATTTTCAAACTGTTTAAGGATTTCTTCGTCAATCTCTTCGTAAGTGGCACTTCGTACCCCCCTCTCCTCTAAATAAGTTTTTACTTCATCCACATACTCCTTCTTCTTGTCCGAGGGTACAAAGACAAGCCCACCTTTTCCCAGCTTCTTTATAAGGTCCGAAAGTTCTGTCTTCTCCAAAGGATGATATGAATCAACTACGTTTCTTAAATAAAAAGTGGGCGTCCCAACTTCAAAACCGAGAAGCTCCCTGAAGAGCTTTATTCTATTGGACTTAGGATTAGAAGTTGCAGAGGAAACTATTAAAACGCCCTTCCGTTTTTTCTTCTCAATCTCCCTCAGCTTCTCAGTGAGAGCATTTATTTTATTCCAGTCTTCCTCGGTTTTGTACAACTTAGACTGTAATCTTATGGCCTCCAGTGCGATGCTAATATCACTCTCCGAAAATCCAAGAAGAAGCAGGGCCTTATCAATATTTCTTGCCGTTTTAAGAAAGGAATCAACATCGTCAACGAACAGAAAGTCAAAACCTCTTGGAATTTCCTGGTAATGTTTGTATAGAAACATTGAGGTGGTCGCAAGAATTAAAAAATCCCCATTTCTTAAACGATTTAACTTCGCCTCCCGTTCCTCCTTCCTATCCTCTTCACCAAAAAAGAGTATCTTATCCTCTGCCACTCCAAAACCATAAAGCTTTTTTACCGTTTGGTAGACCAAAAGGCGAGTCGGCAGGATCACATAAGATTTTTTGCCCTTTTGAGCGAGGTATGCGGCTAAGGAGAGGCCGAAGGAGGTCTTTCCAACACCCGTCGGCGCTAATAGGGCAAAGGACCTATCTAAGAAAAACCTCATTGCCCATGTTAATTGCAAGCTCCAGGGCTCAGAACCGACGCATTTTTTAAAAAACTTTCTCCAGTTGTCAATCTCTTTCCTAATATCACAGAGTAATCGGATCTTTCCATACTTTAGCTCGTCACACAAATCCTCAACAACTTCTATTGGTAAACACTTTTCACAAACGAGCCCTTTGTAAAGCCTTTCCGAAGATATATCCTCACCACAATTGGGGCATAGGTTCTTAAAAATACTCTTGATCAAGACTAAACCTCCTTCGAAAATCTCTACAAATTTTATTATAACCTTTTAATCGCGTTTTCTCCTAAAATCGGAAGTTTTTAAGTTTCTTGAATTTTTCCAATCTCCCTTAAACTATTTTAATAGCTATCAGTTTCCACAATAT
>CAZZKY010000096.1:0-28292 GCA_964654765.1 uncultured bacterium
ATCACCAGTGACAGCGTAATTATCAAAGCAAATAGTTATGGAATACCTATTTATGCGGTTGGACTTGGGGATACCAGTTATATTGATTTCAGTGAATTAAAGCGGGTTGCTAACTCTACAAATGGTGTTTTCGCAAATGCATTTGAGGCTAATGCTTTGGAAAATATTTTCAATTCAATGGGATTTGGTATATCTCAGGGATATAGTAAAGTAATCTCTAAAATAACCCCGATTCCTGGCTCAGGTTCTTTAATATTCGGTAAAATAAAAGTTACTTCCGGTGGCAATACGCTAACTGAAAACTGGAAATTTGCAGCCCCTTAAGTCTGGTTAATTCCAAAATGAAGAGGGGGGAGGGCTTAAGGCCTCCCCCTCTTCATTTTATAGGAGATTTTTTACTGCTTAGCTAAATAATTTTGAATGCCCATCTGTTTTATCTGGTCAAGCTGTTCCTCTATTTCATCAATGTGGCCCTCCTCGTCCCTGAGTATAGATTCAAGGAGTGTCTTTGTTCCATTGTCTCCGAGTTCGGCACACAGCTTGATTGCTTTGTTGTAAGCTTCAATGGCGTCATATTCAGCTTGCCAGTCATTTTTGAACATTTCTTCAACGGTGGCCCCGATTGTAATCTTTTTTAGCTTAGTAACTGTTGGTTCACCTTCCAGGAAAAGAATTCTCTTTATGAGCATTTCCATATGTTTCATCTCAACTTTTGCCCTATCTTCAATCATTTTGTTTAGTTTTTCGTATCCCCAGCTTTCACACATTTCAGCATGCACAATGTACTGATTTATTGCCGTAATTTCATCGGCCAATAAATCATTCAGCACTTCCAATATTTTTTCATTTCCCTTCATTTTCACCTCCTTCTAATAAAAGTTTAAAGGTTGTGTATTGGATTTGCAAAGATTTTAAAAACTGACTTTTCGGATTAATATATTAATTAAGAACATGGATAGGGTGTCTAAAATCAAGCTGCTTATAGAAGCAGCCCGATATGATTTATGTGGTGATTGTTTACTTTCGAAGGAAATCAAGAGAACTAAAGATCTGAACCGTACTCGATGGATATATCCTGAGCTCTTGCCTGATGGAAAAAAAGTTCGCCTTCTAAAGGTTCTATTTTCAAATTACTGCGAGAATGATTGCGCTTATTGTTCAATTTCCAAATTTATGAACATAGTAAGGGTATCCTTTACTTCGGAAGAACTTGTCGAAATTTTCGTAAATCTTTATCAGAGGGGTTTAGTTAATGGTTTATTCCTTTCGTCAGGAGTAAAAGGGAATCCTGAGAAGACTATGAGGGAGTTAATTGATACAGTGTGGCTTTTGAGAAAAAAGTATCATTTTAAGGGTTATGTACATCTTAAAATTTTGCCCGGGGTTTCGCTTCAAACTGTCGAAGAAGCTGTAAGGTTGGCTTCACGGGTTTCAGTCAATCTTGAAGTTCCTAACGATACTTATTTAAGGAAGGTTTCGTCAAAAAAGGAAATCGGAAAAGATTTGCTGGAAAAGCTTAACAGGATTTCTGTTACTAAAGAGAGCCAACCAGGTATACTAAAGGACGGATTCACTACGCAATTTGTTGTTGGAGTTGCCGAAGAATCTGATTTTGAAATTTTGCAAACGGTGGATAAACTTTATCGGAATCTTAGACTTTCAAGGGCTTATTACAGTGCTTTCCAACCTATACCCGGGACCCCTCTACAGAGCAAACCTCCCACAAATTTAATGCGGGAAGTAAGGCTTTATCAGGCAGATTACTTGATAAGGAAGTACGGATTTACTTTAAAAGAGCTCAGTTTTGATAATAGAGGTTTTTTGAGCCTTACGAAGGACCCGAAAGAGTCGTGGGCTTTGCAACATCCGGAATTTTTTCCAGTAGAAATAACCAGGGCTGATTTCTTTGAACTTCTAAGGGTTCCTGGAATTGGGCCAAAAACGGCGAGGTGGATTTTAAAGACAAGGGAAGCCCTTTCAACATACCAAATATTAAACGCCCTAAAATTTTATCCGAATTTGAGAAGGGCGCTTCCCTACATAACTATAAAGGGAAAAAGGCCAAGAAAGCCTGCATTACAAGGCGAGCTTTTTTTTATCTAAATTTTGGAGGTGTAAGTATGAAGGTGTTGTTTTATCTATTAATTGTGATACAAAGAACCCCTCTTATTGATAAAGCATACATGATGGGAGTGGGAGAGTGGGCTGAATTTATATGGGAGTATTCCACTCCCGTTGACAGGATTTATTTTAATGAAGAGAACTTTCTTAAGCATCTTTTGGCGATAAAAATAAATATGGAAAGGCTTCCATGGGGCAAAAAATTGACTGATGAGCTTATATACCACTATGTTATTCCACCAAGAGTTTCTCAAGAGCCTCTGGAAAACTTCACTTGGCTTTATAAAGATACGCTATATGATTTGGTGAAAAATTGCAATACTATGAAGGAGGCGATACTCAAGATAAATGAATGGTGTTTTACTCACATGGAATATAAGCCTACTGCGCCATGGGATCAGTCAGCAACTGCCACTCTTAAGAGAGGTTTTGGAAGATGCGAGGAAATGACTATTCTTTTTATGAAAGCCTTAAGAACAGTAGGAATTCCCGTCCGTTACGTTTACACGCCTTGGTGGCCTTTTACGGAGTCTAACCATGCATGGGTTGAAGTTTGGACTGAAGATGGATGGAAATTCCTTGGTTCTGCCGAGCCTACAGACTTAAATTTTGCTTGGTTCCGTGAATCTTCAAAGAGGGCAGGAATCATACTTGCGGTAGCTTTTGGGAATATTGAAGGTTCTTCCGATGAAGTGCTCAGAAAGTACAAGAATTATACTTTATTGAATGTGACGAGGAATTATGCTAATCCCTTTGTTTTGAAAGTGAAAGTTTTCGACAAGGGTCGTCCTGCAAAGGATGTATCCTTTTCAATGAATGTTTGGAATTATTCAGCCTTCGTGCCTGTTTATGCCTGTAGTTTGAGTTATGGGGAAGGGATTTTTACCCTTGGGAGAACTGATTTTCTTCTCTACGCCAAGAAGGGTAATAGAAGAACCTTTTACTTTTTAAGGCCAGAGAGAGATACTGTTGAAGTTAGCTTGGATTTAAACGAAGACTCAGAAATAGACACCCTATTTGTGTTAAAGACAGTGCGGACATCGCAAGATACACAAAGGGCAAGGTATTCACCAGATTTGGAGACTCTACAGCAGGCACGTAAGGAGTATTTTAAAAAGCTGGAGTTCCCCTTTGCGGATTCAATTATCGATACTGTTTTAATGAGAATTTTTAGCGAATCAAGGGGAAATTGGCAATCTTTGTGGAATTTCTACAAAAATCACAAGGAGAGAGAGGCGTCATTTAAAAACTATTTATCTAAATTTGAGCCCAAGGACCTGGTTATGCTTGACACGGTAGGACTTTATGATGAACTTTGTTTTGTTGATAGTGCTCTTAAACTAACAAAGGCTCCACAAGCCCTTGTAGATAGTTTTTGTATTCCGCCGCGAATTTACTATGAGGAGTTCCGATGGTACAGAAAAACTCTTTACGATAATTTCAAGTCGATTTACGAGAAAAGGCAATTTGACCACGCTTTGTTCCGATGGGTAGTAAATAATATAAAGAGAGTTAATACCAGAGAATTTTATAAACCTTTGCAGAATCCTGTGCAGACTTTGATGCTGAAACAGGGAAATGATGTGGAAATTTATGTGTTTGTTTCTGCTGTTTTAAGGACCTTTGGTATTCCCGCAAAACTTACCGATGACTTAAACGGTGTTCAGTATTATCTGGATAGATGGAAAATTTTTACCTTGGAAAGAAAAATCCCTAAAAAGCTGGAAAAGGGTAAGTTGGTAGTGTCTTTTTACCAAGGTGACGCTAACGTTACCGCTGATTTAAATTATTACTACAATTATTCGATTCAACGTTTCAAAGATTACCCTGTGAGGCTTGATGTTGATGGCGTTTCTCTTGATACATGTGTTATCTTTGAGCTTGACGCGGGAGAATACCACTTGATGTATGGTTTCAGAAATGCATGGGGTGATGTGTTTGGTAAGAATAGGAAATTCACTGTGGTAAAGGACAGTATAACTTCAATTGTGTTTGATATTACCATCCCGATCGATTTGCTAAAAGAAGGTGATTTAGTTGTAAGAAAAATTAACTTAGAAAGACTGAAAGAACTCCTCAAAGGCTATGAGTTACAAAAGGGTAATTTTTTAATTGCGTGGGTAGATCTTACATCGGAGGAGTCTAAATCTTCACTAAACTCTGCATTGAAAGAACTTCGTAACTTTACCGGTGAATTAATAGTTCTGACTTCCGATACTATTTCAGCTTGTTCATATCTAAAGGAAAATGACCTCAAAGGAGAGATACTTAAAGTTGATTCTGATAGGGTAACGGAAGCAGGATTTCAAAAAATGCCCTCTTTTATTCTTCTTCTCAATGGAAGAACCGCTTTCTTTGTGGAAGGATTAACGTTGAACCTTGGAGAACTTATAAAGAAATTTACTCCGCGATAAAGGACATCCACTCTTCAAAGGGAACAGAATTTGCTTTTTCCTGCCATTCTTTGTCTGTAAGTCTATCTTTCATAGGCTGTTTAAACTCGTAATATGAAAACATGGCACCTTTAAACACTTTTCCTTCGCCTTGAACAAAAATTTCCAGCGGAAACCCGACAGCGACTTCCAGCACGAGGCCAGAATTTACATCGGTATGTACGTCGGCTATTAAGGGCAATAGAGTGTCTTCTTCATTTTGTGCGAAGGATGAAGGGAAAGTGTAAATTTTTTCCAGTATTTCTCCCAGGGAGTAAAGGTATTTGGCTTTGTTCATAGGTAACCGTTTGTTTTCATTCTGAAGTTCACAGGCTTCAAGAATAATTTCCGTTAACTCTTTTAATTCTTCAATTTTTTCAAAAATAGTTTCGTTTTTAAAGTTATAAGAAGCAAGTTTGTTTTTGAAAGCATCAAGGAAGTTTATTATTTCGCGATAGCTTTTAGGTACAGGTTCTACCATGACATCGAGGAAAACTGGTTCAGGTCTAATAGCGGTAACCTTTGCAGTGTAACTTTGTTTTGCGTAAAGAATTGTATCATGCCTTAATTCCGCCCAGAAGCCCTGTTGCGTAACCAGCAGTTTGTCCCGGTAGGCGGTGGCATTGACCTTTAAAGAAGAAGGGAAAGCGGGCGTTTCATTCAAGGTTTTAATTATATAAAGCCAGTGCCAGTATGCATTTTGGCGCCATTCATTGATTTCTATTGTCTGTGCCCATTTTTGAAGGCTGTCCAGCATTTTCGTATAGTTTTTGTATTGATGCTCGTTGTAATATTTAAGTAATATCTCTCTGGCTCTTTCGTTGCTAAAAACTGCAAGGATGTCTAACCCTCTCGGAAAGAGCCTTGGTTTTGCTCTTGTTCCAACTTTTGCGTAAACGAGATTCTGGAATATGTAGGCATCGGGTATAAACCTCTGGGACATAAATTTGCAGGATAAAAGAATTTCTTCTGGATTGTCTATGTCCCTGAACCAGGTTGAATAGATTGATGGTTTTCTCAATTTAGAGGCTATTTTCATAAATTCCAGAATCTGTGAATCGTCAGAAAATCCAATAGGAAAGTGAGGAAATTGCTTTTTTATTAGAGGTATCAATTCCACAAAGTTCAAGTCGTCGCTCTCTCCTACAAGATAAGAAGTCATATCGTAAATACGGTCATAAATTTTTTGAATTTCCAAATCCTCTGATATGACCCTTGCCAACAAAATAGCGCATCTTGTAAGGAAAATATTGCGATTGAGATTTTCTGTATCAGGAAAAAGGTAAAAAGGCATCCTTCCAAGCCACATCATACTGAGGAAATATCTTTTAAGAGTATCGCTCCTTGTATAATGCCCTCTGGGAACGTACTGAGAGTAGTCCTCGAGAACCTTTAATATTCTTGAAGTGTCAAATCCGGCGTGCTCATAAATCAATTTTAGCTCTGCCTCAACAACTTCTTTGACATCTTTATCTATTTCGAATTCAGGCTCTAACAGTTTTAAAGCAACTTCAATGTAAGCGAGGTTAGTGAGTGAAGCTTCTTTAATATCTCGATTTTTAACGTGTTTGAGGTCTCTGAATTTGTTGTCCAGTTTCATGAGGATAGATTTCAAGTCACTATAAAATTGCTCCGTTTCGAGAGCTCTCAGGGTTAAATCGTAGATAAGATGGACTCCGTGTAGAAGAGGGTCAATAGTGATGTACATAGGTTCATTTTGATTTTTGATTTTTTTGTAGACTCCTGGAAAGTGTTTTTCGCTACTCTTTATTGCAACGAATCCATTTCTTTTCAGGACATCTTCCATAGCTCTGGGATTCAACTTTTTACCACTGCTTAAAGTTAATGTTAAAATTGTTATGAAGACAACCATAGTAAATAAATTATAATGCTGTTTTTTCGTCAGTTTTTTGCTATGCACGTTGAAGGCTTTAATATTTCTATATGTTAATCGGATTTCTGCTTTTTTCTTATGTTTTTAGCGCTCAATATCTTACTAATTTCAATAATGCCTTTTCCTTTGTAGAAAATTCAGATACGGTATATGTTGCAACCGCAGGTGGTGTGGTGAGTTTTGTGCCCTCGACAATTTCCCATTTTTATAGTAATTTTAGTTTTTCCTACAGGGTATTCACAACCGCCAATGGGTTGAGGAGCAACTATGTATTAGATATAGATGAAGATGGGGTAGGCAATTTGTGGGTAATTGTAAGGGATGTTGGCATCCAGGTCAAAAGAAAGGACTCAGATAGATTCGAAGCCTATGATCTGCCAATAGTTACTTTGCGCAAGGCTAAAATAATTAGATATTTCGGTGATGACTATTTTTTAATTGGAACAGATTACGGTTTGTTTGTTTTAAAGACCGGCGGAAACATAAATTCAGAAGATGACAGAATTTATCCACCGCTGATTATACGAGACTCAGTTAAATTTATTGAGAGAGGAAAGGATTTTGCTTATATCGTAACACCATTAAATATTTACGGCTGGACACCTGATAGTACTTTCAGGATTGATGTTCCGTTGAATTACGGAAGATTTAGGATAGTAAAGGAATTGGCTGATGGTATTCTCTACTCTACAGGCACAAAACTCGTGTTTGCTTCTGCTGAGACCACTTTAATTTTTGATGCAGGTTCTATATATGCTGCTGTTAAGGATGATAACAGGGTTTATATTGGAAGCAATTGGGGAACCTATTTATTTGAAAATCGAAGATTGACAAAAATTTTGAGCTATCCGTCCTCTTGCATTATTCCCATAGAGGATTCAGGAATCATTTTTACCTATTTCTCAACTAATCGCGAGTTTTCTTACTATGGGCCTCCCTGGAGGTATTTTGACGGAAGCACAATTTATTCATTTAGTACCCCTGTTCTGTTCAACCTTGTTACATCTCTCAAATTTAAGGGAGGCGTTTTAGCATCGGGTATCCTTGCCTGGACTTCAGATTCTATTTCTTTACCTTCAAAACTTTTAATTTTTGATGGTCAGGAATTACGCTATGGTGAAGGTTTAAGGAACATTGATCATGCGATAAGAAGTGTAGATATTGATGATTCTGGTAAAATTTGGGTTGGACTTTATTCAGCAAACAGTCCGGGAATCTATATATACGATAGCTCAGGTCGTCTTCAACATATTGTCGATAACTTGCCATCGAGGATTGTATGTCACATTTCCATTGCGAAGGATACTCTGGTAGCTCTCTGGCAAGATGGGATATACCGTATTCACCGGGACGGCTCGTTCTTTACAGCTGAGCGAGTATTTATGGTAGATTATCCATTTTTTGTTGAACAGTCAGGGAATGACCGTTACCTTATAGGCACAGAAAATGAGGGACTTATAATTATAGACACCTCGGGAAATTTGGTTTTAAGGCTTAATCCTTCGGATCTTAATTCCGCGCTGGTGAGCGTTGCGAAGAGCAAAGGTGAAAAGATATATATTGGCACAAGCAATGGCCTCCTCGTTTATCGTGGCATGAGTATAAAAAAGATTTCAACAGGTTATGTAAGGGATATCGAATTTTACAAAAATTTTGTAATCGCGTTAACTGATTCGGCGATTCAATTAATTTACGACGACTCTTTGGTTTATTCCTTTACCAGTATGAATTCTCCATTTACCCCAATTAATGAGCAGTATTACCGCGTCAGGGATGTGTTGGAAATAATGGATGATGGAACGTTGGTAGTTGGAGGGCAGGAGGGCATTTTATTAATGAAAGTTCTCTTTCCCGATCTAAAAAAGGAATCTTTCCGTGTTTTTCCAAATCCTGCGAGGGTTGGCGAGAGAATTTACGTTGATGCGCCTGAAGAGCCGGTAGTTTACGACCTCTCAATGAGAAGATTGCCATACCGAGCTAAGTTAGATGGTGATTTGTATTTCTTCGACACCAATGGATGGGCAAGAGGAATTTATATAATATTCTCTGGTGATAGGAAACCTGTTAAGATTCTCCTAAGATAATTTTATTGCCCCTTTGTTGAGTGTACGCGGCAAGGAATTTATAATTTGAAATAAAGGAGGTATTCAATGGCGAAAAAATATGTGTACTTTTTTGGGGGTGGAAGGGCTGAAGGCAACAAAGACATGAAGAATTTGCTTGGTGGTAAAGGTGCCAACCTTCATGAGATGACTAACATTGGTATTCCTGTCCCTCCTGGTTTCACAATTACAACGGAGGCTTGTGTTTACTACTTCAAAAATGGAACTTTCCCTCCAGGTCTCGAAGAGGAGGTTAAAGAAAATTTAAAGAAATTGGAAAATTTGACAGGAAAAACCTTTGGTTCTGTTGATAATCCGTTGCTGGTTTCGGTGAGGTCTGGTGCTCGTGCTTCAATGCCTGGAATGATGGACACAATTCTAAACCTCGGTCTGAATGATCAGTCAGTACAAGGGCTTGCTAAAAGAACCAACGATGAGCGATTTGCTTATGACTCTTATCGTAGATTTATTCAAATGTTTTCAGACGTAGTGCTTGGTGTTGATAGGAACCTTTTTGAAGAAAGGTTAAGAGCCAAAAAGGCTGAAGCAGGTGTAAAGGAAGACTTTGAACTCCAGGCAAAAGAATTAAGGGAACTCGTTGAGGAATATAAGGACATCGTCAAGAAAATTACGGGAAAGCCTTTCCCACAAGATCCTGTTGAACAGCTTTGGCTCGCTATAGAAGCAGTGTTTAAATCTTGGAACAATAAGAGGGCCATTGAATACAGAAGGCTTCACAAGATCCCAGATGAATGGGGAACCGCATGTAATGTTCAGACAATGGTCTTTGGAAACATGGGCTTCGATTGTGCAACAGGTGTAGCCTTTACAAGGGATCCCTCTACAGGTGAAAAGACGGTTTATGGGGAGTATCTTCCCAATGCTCAGGGTGAGGACGTTGTTGCAGGAATAAGGACGCCAAAGAAACTACAATTGCTTGCCAAGGATATGCCTCAAGCATATAAAGAGCTTCTCGAGATTTTTGACAGACTCGAGAAGCACTATAGGGACATGATGGATATCGAGTTCACTATTGAGAAAGGAAAAGTTTACATACTTCAGACGAGAGTTGGAAAAAGAAGTGCTCGTGCAGAGGTTAAAATTGCTGTTGATATGGCAAAAGAGGGCTTAATTACAAAAGAAGAAGCAATTTTAAGGGTTGACCCAAGGAGGATTGAACAACTATTACACCCGATGATTGATCCGAAGGCGGAGAAGGTTGTGCTTACAAAAGGTCTTCCCGCTTCACCTGGTGCAGCTTGGGGTAAGGTAATATTTGATTCCGACGAGGCTGCTGACCTCTCAGAGGCTGGAGAACCTGTCATTCTCGTAAGAGATGAAACCTCTCCTGATGATATTCGCGGAATGGCAAGGTCAAGGGGTATTCTTACTGCAAGAGGCGGAATGACATCTCACGCGGCTGTCGTTGCACGGGGTATCGGAAAGCCCTGTGTTGTAGGGGCTGAGGAGATTGAAGTTGACTACGAAAATAATCTCTTCAAAGTAAGAGACGTTATTATTAAGAAGGGTGATATAATTACCATTGATGGCTCGACGGGGGAAGTTTTGCTTGGCAAAGTCCCAACGGTAGATCCTGAACTTTTTGAGGAGTTTAACGAGCTCCTCAAATGGGCTGATGAAATTAGATGGATTGGCGTTCGTGCTAATGCCGATACTCCAGCAGATGCAGAAAGGGCCAGGAAATTCGGAGCTGAGGGAATAGGACTTTGTAGAACCGAGCACATGTTCTTTGAGGGTGAAAGAATTTATGCAATGCAGGAAATGATACTGGCAAAGACTAAGGAAGAAAGAGAAAGGGCGCTGGCAAAATTGTTGCCGATGCAAAGAGAAGACTTCAAAGGGCTCTTCAAAGCAATGGATGGGTTCCCGGTCACGATTCGTTTACTGGATCCACCTCTTCATGAGTTTGTTCCAAAAACAAGAGAGCAGATGGAGGAACTTTCAAAAAGGACGGGAATACCAGTTGAAGAGATTGCAGCAAAGTCTGAGGCTCTCCGAGAAGCAAACCCTATGCTTGGTCATAGAGGATGTCGTCTTGGTATCGTTTATCCAGAAATAACTGAGATGCAGGCAAGGGCAATTTTTGAGGCTGCGTGTGAATGCATAAAGGAAGGGATCAAGGCTATTCCTGAAATAATGGTCCCTATTGTATCGCTGAAAGAAGAACTGGATAACCAGAAGGCAATTATCGACAAGGTCGCCGTTGAGGTTATGAATGAAAAGGGAATTGAGGTGGAGTACAGTGTAGGAACTATGATTGAGTTGCCCAGGGCTTGCATGACTGCAGATAAGATTGCCCAGACTGCAGAGTTCTTCTCTTTTGGTACCAATGACCTGACCCAGACCACTTTCGGTTTTTCCAGGGATGATGTCGGAAAATTTGTGCCTAAGTATATTGAACTGGGCATTTTGAAGGATGATCCTTTCCAGGTGCTTGATCAGGAAGGAGTGGGTGCTCTTGTTAAAATCGGTATTGAAAAGGGTAGATCTACAAGGCCAAATCTCAAGGTTGGCATTTGCGGTGAACATGGCGGTGAACCCTCTTCAGTGGAGTTTTGCCACAGGGTCGGTATGGATTACGTTTCCTGTTCACCCTTCCGCGTGCCAATTGCCAGACTCGCAGCTGCTCAAGCTGTTGTAAAGGATAAAATGAAAAGGCAGAGGTTGCCACATTAAAAAGACAGAAAAAGCTGGCGTAGCTCAATCGGCAGAGCAGCGCATTAGGTAAAGCCAAAAAATGGCTTAAAGAACACGGATATAAAACAAGACTTTCTGAGAAAACCCAGAACTATTATTGGTTTAGACAGGAAGACCCTGAAAAATTTGAAAAGCTTCGTATGATAGATTTTGGAGAAAATACTGGCATAAGAGCCATTGTAGGTTTTACTGACGCCACAAAAGACTTGATAGAAAGTAAGTCTAATCCTTATAATTATCCTAAGATGGTTGAGCTTTCTCCTCCGGAGCATTTAGAGAAAAGGCTCAAAGAGGCCAGAGAATTCAAAGAGAAAGGCGACATCCAGCAATCCTGCGAGAAGCTTTATTTGGTCGTTGAAAGTATTATTAAAATACTCGCGGAGAAGGAAAATGTCGAAGCTTACCAAAAAGCTATATCAGGTAGAGGATGGAATACTTATCTTTTAGGAGAAGCAGTTGCTGAGTTAGAAGAGAAATATAGCAAAGAGCCAGATAAAATTGGAAATTTAATTGGTCACATCTGGGATAAAGCTCTTATTTTACATAGATACGGTTTTCATGACAATTACATTTCAAAAAAAGCTTTTCTAAGAAGTTATGAATTTATCACTGAAAACCTTCCCATAATTGCACAAAAAGCGGGTATCAAGCTTAAATTTAACCCATGAGAAAGCAAGTGGATAATATGCTCGAATCTATTATAATCCTAAACGAAAAATACAATGTTCCTTACGATGTTTTAGCTTATTGCTTTGGTGTTTCAAGGATTACCAATTACCGTTTGATGAAGAAAGCTCGCAAAGATGGAATAAACCTTAGAAAGATTGAAGAAAAGATAGGGATCTGGAACACCCTCGGCAAACGAGAATTCTATTCTTATAAGTTTTAACCACGTGTTAATTATTTTTTTAAAACTTTTTGCTTTTCAAAGATTTATAAATTTTTGCATAAAAAACCGCATCACTACATCATAAATTAAAAATTTGTATGCGAGGACCTCATACTTTGTGTTAAAAAAAATTTTAAGTTGTTGAGGTTTAAGAAGTTTTAAAATGACGTCGTAAGGGGCCCTTAAACAAGCTCGAATACCCCCTTTAAAGATATTTATATTAAGGACCTATTTGAGCCTTATCTGACGGCCCTTATTTGCTTTGGAGAGGTATAAACATCACTCCTATTAGGATTCCAAAAATAAGGCCCTTTTCTTATCCCACCTTTTTTAAACATCCAGTAGAAAGATACTTTAAACTTTCCATGTCGAGTATTAATCTCCCATATTCTGCGCCACGGATTGAATTCTTTAAATGCCATGCGTTCATAGGGATTTATTGTTAACTTTGAATTTTCACCATAAAGGGCAGGATCTGAAATATACCACCATTTTTCACCATCAAAAACTATTTTATTGGGAAAGTTATGAAAATTTTTATAGCACCAATTGCATATCGTGCCGGTAATTTCAAGCTCTCTAAGCCCATGGGCAAATTTTCTCTTAATTTCTATTATCTCCTCATCATATTTTAAGATTCTATTGCATAAGTCACATTTCATCATGATTTTTTCTCTCCTTCTCTAATTCTTTTTGGAATGCAAGGGCTTCTTCATAGGTATTAAAAACATGTATTATCCATTTACTGCCTTTATGTTCTCGTATCCTGTATTTATTTCCTACCTTTTCAATTTTCGGAACTTTACCCCTTTTTCTCTTTCCTTCTGCTTTTGGTTCTTCTCTTATATCACTTTCAGGAAGAGGAATGATTTTTTCCTCCTCAATTTTTTGGCTGGTTATATTTTGTAACATTCCGTTCAAATAATGGTTCATGGGATTCTGACTGTATTCTTTTCTTAGGTTAATGTATCTACTCACTGAATATAGCGACCTCCATCCTCCCAGCAATGTGATTGTCCTATCTGTAAAACCTAACTCGCTTGCGATTGTGGTCCAGGTGTGTCTGAAATCACGATAATAAAAATTCTCTATGTGACATTTTTCCTTTAAAAACTTTTGGAACCATTCAGTCAACTTCCTTTTTTGATAGCTATTTTGGAAAGATGGGAACAGGATTTTATCATTTCCACAATTTTTTAGTAACCACAATGCGAACTCGTAAGGGATGTCTATTTTCCTTGTCTTTCCAGTTTTTGTAATGTCACTTGTAAAGTAGATCATTCCATAAAATCCTGTTTCATCCTTTGCAATTCTAATGTGTTCTTTCCGTAGCCTTAAAGTCTCTTCTTTGCGTGCACCTGTAAAAAGTCCAATTAGAATAAAAGCCTTTTTTTCGTTCCATCTTGGGCCTTTAGGGAGATTAAAGGTTTCCTTGAGCAATTTAAAAATTTCTCCATAAGATAAAGCTCTTTCTCTGATCTTTATCTTAAGTCTGCGCTCTTTAAGAACGGTTTCAGCATAATTGGGCCCTTTAACATAGCCATTTCTAATTAGGAAGTTCCATGCTGTGCTCAATCTTGCAAGATCACTCTTAATTGTTGATTCTGATAGTGGTTTTTGTGTTCTTTTGTTAATTTGCTTAGACCTTATAGAAATGTAATTTTCTATGTGGTTTTTGGTTATTTTTGCGAATTCTATATCGCCCCATACTTCGATGAATCTAACAAACGAATAGTGAAACTTCTTTACTTTTACTAAATCTTGCTTACGAGAGTAAAGGTACTCCTCGTATATTTTAAACCCTTCTGATAGTTTCATGCTTTTTTGCTTCAATATTTTCCCTTTCTCGAGATGATGCAAAAAATTTAGCGCTTCGTCGTATGTATCGAAAGTATAAATTTTGATTTTTCCATCTTCCCATTTTCTAATCCTATACTTTCTGCCACGCTTTTCTATTTTAGGAGTTCGCATGCTTTCTCTTCTCTTTTTGTTTTCCGAATTTCAATTTCTGTGTTCTTGGTTTCTTTTTGATCCAAATTATCAAGTTCTGCAGGTGATATTAATTCTCTTATTATGATGGCTTTTATTGCATAAAATTCTTAGCTTCTTCGTATGAATCGAAATGTTTATATTTCCTTTTTCTTTTGCCATTTATATTTGCCAATTGAATTTCGACTTTGAACTTCTTACTACGCCCTTTTATTCTCGGTTCAGGGATTTTGCGTAATCGATGACCTATCTCAATGTACTTACCATCTATTATCTTGAACGTTTGACTCTTAAACTCTACAATATTGTCATTATGTATTGCTATTTGGTCAAAAATACTCTTCATGGTTTGGTCGCTCATTTGAAGCCTCCCGTTTTGTCACATAGTTTGTCACATAAATTTTGTACAGCACATAGAGTAAAAAATTGGTCAAATTTGACAAAGAATTTGACCAAAGAAATTTCTATTTCTTTTCAGGATTTTCAAGTATTGGTCAAATTTTTTGGGTTTAAAAGCTTGGTCAAAAAGTTTGGTGTTCAAAAAAAATTTTTCGGTATTTCTAAGTAAAGCTGGCGTAGCTCAATCGGCAGAGCAGCGCATTCGTAATGCGCAGGTTGGCGGTTCGAGTCCGCCCGCCAGCTTTTTTTATTAAATATGGATGATAGGACTCTATTTTCAGTATCTGGGCTTCGAGGAATAGTTGGTGAAAGTCTTACTATTCCACTTGTGGTTAAGTACACTTCTGCTTTTGCACGGCATAACGGTGGTAAATTGTACTTTGTCGGTCAGGACACAAGACCACACAGCGTTGCAATAAAACTCGCAGTAATTTCAACTTTACTTTCTCTTGGCAAGGAGGTTGTAGACTTTGGAGTTGTGCCTACCCCCACTCTTCTCCTTGCAATTCGTGAAAGAAAAGCAGATGGTGGGGTAATGATTACCGCCAGTCATAACCCTATTGAGTGGAATGCATTGAAGTTCGCCAACAAAAATGGCCTTTTTATCTCAGGTGAAGATGTTGTAAAAGTTGAGAAATTGTCTCAAGAAGAACCTCCTTGGTCAAGATTCAATGAATTCAAACCACTAAGGCAGAATGTTAATGCCATAAAAGACCATATAGAGAAAATTTTGGAAAATCCTTTTATTAACGTTTCACTTATAAGAAAAAGAAAATTTAAAGTTGTGTGTGATTGTATAAACGGTGCCGCTTATAGCGCTATTCCTGCATTACTTGCAGAACTTGGCGCTGAGGTTTTTTGTATCAATTGTGATGATTCGGGTGAATTCACAAGGAATCCTGAGCCCAAAAAGGAACATTTAATGGAGCTTGAGGAGCTGCTTTTCGAAAAAGATGCTGATATAGCCTTTGCTACGGACCCTGATGGTGATAGACTTCTTGTAGGATTCAGAGATATAGGGTTAATTTCTGAAGAGTACACCGTTCCCCTTTCAGCCTACTATATTTTGAGCAAAAAGAAAGGCGATGTTGTCGTTAACCTTTCCACATCAATGATGATAGAACACGTTGCTGAGAAGTTTAAAGTAAACGTTTTCCGCACTGCCGTTGGCGAAGCTAATGTAGTAAAAATGATGATTGAAAAGGATGCAGTTATTGGCGGAGAAGGTAATGGGGGAGTTATTTTTCCGGCTATAAATGCCTGTAGGGATTCTTTAACTGGTATTGCGATAATCCTTTCCCTTATTGCTGAAGAGGACATTTATTCCATATATTCTTCCATTCCGAGATTTTATATGAGAAAAAAACAAATGAAGTATTATTCTGAATTACCTGTGGAGAAGCTTGAAAAGGCTTTTAAGGGGTTTAAGGTGGACCTTACCGATGGAGTTTATTTAAGAAAAAAGGATGCATGGATTCATATTAGAAAATCGAACACTGAGCCAATTGTAAGAATATACGCAGAGTCTCCTTCAGAGGAGGAAACGCTTTCCTTGATTGCCAGAGCAGAAGAAGTACTTTCTAATTAATTTTGCCGTATTCTTGAATATTCGGAGACTCCATTGTAAAATTTTGATGTATGAACGAAATTTTGCAAATTTTTATACAAATACAAAATCTTGATAGCGAAATAGAGGAATTGAAACATAAGAAAGCGAGTTTGCCCCAAGAGATTCAGCAACTTGAAAATGAAATTCGGAAATTGACGGCTGAAAAGGAGAATGTGATAGCAAGTTTTAAGAAAGAGGAGGTAAAGTTAAGAGAACTTGAAGTGGACCTTCGTGAAATTCAGGAAAAAATCAGGAATTTTCAGGAAAAATCGAGACAGGTAAAAAGTAATGAGGAGTATCGTGCGATGATTTCCCAGATTGAACATGCCAACATGGAAAAGGTGAAAAAAGAGGAAGAAATAGTCCTACAGATGGAATTGGTTGAAAGATTGCAGAAAGAACTGCCTGAAAGAACTAAATTTCTTGAAGAAAAGAAGAAGGAGCTCGAAAATGCTGTTAATATCTCGAAACAGCAGCTGGCAGAAATAGAAGGGCGTCTGGCTATAAACGAGGAGAAGAAAAAGGTTCTTCTTGAAAAGTTACCGGAGAAAGAGAAACAGTTATATCTTAAATTGCAGTCAAGATATGGGAGTTATGCAATTTGCAGAGTCATTGAGAATGAGTTACCGAAAGCGGAGAAGGACTATGTTTGTTCGGGCTGTTATAGCGTTTTACCCCTATCCTTTGTTCAAGAATTGAAGTCAAAACTTATGTACTCAAGATGCCCTAATTGTGGGCGTATTATTTACTACCATGAGGAAGTGTGAGCTTTTTATTGATGGTTCCTCGAGAGGTAACCCTGGTGAAGCAGGATGTGGGTTTATAATATATTGTGAGGGAAAAAAAATCATCGAAAGAAGTATTTATCTTGGTATAAAAACCAATAATGAAGCGGAGTATCATGGCTTATTAGAGGCCTTGAAAGCCGCTAAAGAAGCCGAGTGTGAGGATATAATAATCTATTCCGACTCGGAGCTTCTTGTAAATCACATTAATGGTGTTTACAGGGTAAGAGCCAGCAATCTTAAGCCTTTAAGAGATGAGGCATTGAATTTACTTAAAAATTTTAAAAGTTGGCAAGTAATCCATATTAGCAGAGATAAAAATTTTGAAACTGATTTGCTTGCCAAGAATGTTTCGAAGGAGGGAAAGAATGGTAAAAACTAAATTCAGAGTTATGGATGAATTAAAAGAGAGATACGGTTCCAGGTATTTATTAGTTTTGCTTGTTTCAAGAATTGCTAAGGTTATATCCGATACAAAGCAGGAAAAGGAAGTTGCTGCGCGGCTTGGGATCAGTGACGAAGACACAAAGCCAACGGTACTGGCGTTGTATAAGATTTTGCGTGAAGGCGTAAAATATAGGCTTGAGCAAGAAAAAACTGCGGAAGAGTAGGTTAAATCTAAGTGGCTAATATATTAGTTGGTTTAACTGGTAGTGTATCTCTTTATAAATCAATAAATGTCCTTCGTATTCTTGAAAAGCGAGGCCATAGTGTAAGGGCAATATTAACTTGTTCTGCTCAAAAATTCTTATCACCTCTTCTCATAAGGTCTACCATTAGCGGCGAAGTTTACACTGACTATGATTTCTGGAGGACAGGAAAGAGCATTCACATAGAGCTTGCACGTTGGGCAGATTTAATTGCAATAGTACCCTGTACCGCAAATACCATATCTAAAATAAAATATGGATTGGCAGATAATCTTTTAACTTCAACGATCCTTGCCTATAAGGGACCTTTGCTTATTGCACCTGCCATGCACCAAGAGATGTGGCTAAATCCTGAAGTTCAAAGTTCTGTAGAGTACTTAAAAGAATTTAGAGGTGTTTTTGTTTCTGGACCAGAAAAGGGGATGCTGGCATCGGGCGAAACTGGTTGTGGTCGGCTCTTAAAAGAAGAATTCATCGTCGAGGATATTGAGGCGGTGTTAAAAGGTTTACCTTTAAAAGGCCGTAAAGTCCTTTTATGTTACGGAAGAACGGAAGAGCCCATAGACGCTATTCGTGTCATTACAAACAGGTCTTCGGGGTTGATGGGATTTTATCTTGCAAAGGCTGTCAAAGAACATGGTGGAAATTTAATTCAGGTGGTTGGTGAAACCTCGATCCCTCCTTATGGTAGAGATGAAATCATTCGAGTCAGAACTTCTGAAGAAATGATGGAAGCAGTTCGGAAATATTTAGAGGAGGCCGATATTTTTATAATGGCTGCGGCTGTTTCTGATTATCGGTCAGAGTCTCAATATTCGGAGAAGTTGAAAAAAGGAGATCGATTAACGGTTACTTTCCTTCCAACCAGAGATATTTTGAAAACTGTTGCATCTTTAAAGCGTGAAAACCAGATCTTTGTTGGATTTGCCCTTGAAACTGATAACTTGGAAACTTACGCGAGGAAGAAATTGGAGGAGAAAAATCTGGATATTATCATTGGGAATTATGCAAGTGCTATGGCTTCCGAATTTTCCAGTGGTCTAATAATGGATAAGAGTGGGAGATTAGAAGAATTTTCGAATGAGACCAAGGAAACTCTTGCAATAAAAATTGTCGGAAAAATAATAAAAATGTTAAAATGAAAGATCCCCGTGTTTTAATCTGGAGAGAGGTTCTTGGGTTTGATAGAGTGTGGCTTCCCGATTCAAATAAAAAATTAAAACTGTTCCTCTTGGAACAACAGGCGAGCAAATGTAAAAAATGTCCTCTCTTTCGAACCCGCGAGAAATTTGTGTTTGGATGGGGAAATCCGTATTCGGGTATTATGGCTGTAGGAGAAGCTCCAGGGCCGGATGAAGACAAACTTGGGAAGCCTTTTGTAGGAAGGGCTGGTGAATTTTTAAATTATGCCCTCAAAGAAGCCGGTATAGACAGGGAAAGGGATTTGTACATTGCTAATGTTTTAAAGTGTATTCCTGTAGAACTTGCAACAGGTACAAATGGAAATCCTGTTGCACTTCTGAACAAGTATGGCAAAAAATCTTTCAGGGCTCCTAATAAAGCCGAAATTGCAGCCTGTTCAGAGTGGCTTGAATCTCAGATATCCATAATTAAACCGAGATTTATTCTTGCTATGGGAAATCCTTCAGTCAGGTATTTTCTTGGAGATAAAGTAAATATCACAGCCGTTCTGGGAACTCCAAGGAAAATCAGAGATGGAAGTATAACAGTATTTCCGGTTTTACATCCTTCGTATATAATTAGGAAGAAGAACCCTGACTTGGAGAAACTATATATCCAACAGCTCAAAAATTTCAAAGAGCTGGTTTCAGAGCTAATTCCTGATTAAAATTAGATTCCCTTAAATTCCACACGTTTTAAAGCTAACGTTGGATATAATTTGGCTGTGTTTGTAAAATTCGGCTACAAAAGTCTTGACACAATTGAAAGGTGACATTAAAATTTTACCATGCATAAAAGGAGGGTAAAAGTGAAAGTGCTCAAGTATGTAATAACAGGTATAATGGCGTTTGGGTTTATTGCAAACCCAATAGTACTCAATGCAGCCCAGTCCGAGGAAATTGCCAATGCGTGCAGACAAGCTGAATTTGATGCCCAGAGAGATGTGAATGGAACGTTGTGGCTGGGCGCGGGGTGTTTGTTTGGACTATTAGGCGTTGGCGCTGCTTATATTTTTGAACCTTCTCCTCCCGCATCGAGATTGCTGGGTAAATCTCCAGAATATGTAGCCTCTTATACGGATTGTTACAAGGCAGCTGCAAAAAAGATCCAGACGAACAACGCAATAAAGGGTTGTGTAATTAGTGGAGTACTATACATTGCTTGGTATGTAGTGTGGATGTTGATTGGTATAGCTTCGACTTCTGCCGCTTATTAATTCCAATCTGAATTCCACTTAGCGAGGGGCCAGAATAGGCCCCTCGCTATTTAGGAGCTTAAAAATGCTTTTTCTTTTAATATTGTTTTTGTACCCCGATACTCTAATTTCTTTTGACTTTTTCCATATTCTGAAAGACAACCAAAGAGCCGATTCTTCATGGGGTAAGATATTTAGTGGGGATTATTTGGTTTATATAAGTGTTGAGAAACCCATAAAGCAGGTTATTTACTTTTCCGGGGATACTATGACTGTAAATTATCCTGACTCAAAAAGAGCCTTCATGATCAAGTCAGGCATAACTTTCAATTTGCAAGGGCCTGGAGGGATTTTTGGAAAGGTTGGTTACAATCTTAAAAAATCTGGATTTATGTTTTTAAAGAGGGAAGTAAATGGAATTCAAAAAATCGAGACCTGGGTTCATCCCAAGACCAAATTGAAAATTATATACACCCTTGAGGGAGAACGCATCATTGGAGTGACTTCTCTCTCAGAAAAGGGCGACACATTAATTAATGTGACTTACGCTGATTACCAAAGGGTCAAAGATAAAGATTTACCAATGACATTGAAGATAAGCACCCCAGATTACGAAGAGATATACAAACTTTCTAATCCGACGCTTGTACCTTTTAACGATTCGTTAAGGTCTTATCTTGAAGTTGGAAAAGATACAAAAATAGAGTACAAAGGGTTCGAAAAGTGAACATATTAGCTATTTTTTGGACACTTATTGCTTTTGATGTCCCAGAAATATCAAGGGGTAAAGGTAAAATTGCTCCAGAGTCAGAATACACTTTGTATTCTAACCCTGTTAAGTTTTTAGTTTTAAAGTCCATCAGGATTTATCAGGCAACGGTTTCCAAAGTCCAGGGTGATGTTTGTAATTTTATCCCGTCTTGCTCTCACTACGGATATGAAGCTATCAGGAAATACGACCTTTTTAAGGGCATATTAATGGCTTCGGACAGAGTTCAAAGGTGCCATGGCTTTGCTTTATTTTATTCTCCAGATTATTATGGCGTTAGAGAAGATTCCATTAGAGGGACAAAAGCTTTTGATCCGGTAAAATGATAACACTTTTATTATTGATTTTTGGACAATCTATCGAGTTCGCGAGGCATTTGGAAAAAGAAGGAGACCTTTTTAGGGCAATATATGAGTACAAGAGGGTCTATTATGAGTCGAATGACCCTGCTCTAAAAGACTTGGCGGCTAACAAAATTGCATATCTGTCTATTAAAATTGGTTCTTATAATGACGCATTACGATACGCTGAACGTATTTCGGATAACGATCCTTTGAAGAAAATAAAGCTGGGTTTCCCTCATTTGTATCTTGGTAATTACGAAACTGCTGAATATTTCTGGAAAGACAACGATACCCTTCTTGCTTGGCTATATCTTAAGAGTGGGAAGTTAGATAGAGCACAATTATTGGTTTCAGATATTTCAGTTAGTAGAAAATCACCTATTCTTGGTGGTTTTTTGTCAGCTATTGTTCCGGGAACAGGTAAAATTTACGCTGGAAGGGCTTTTGATGGATTACTCTCTTTATTAATAAATGTATCAACCGGTTATTCAGCTTACCGTGCATATAGGTATGGCAGAGAGCTTGAATTTTATCTTTATTCTGGCTTGTTCTTGATCTTTTACCTTGGAGATATTTATGGTTCCTATGTGGCAGTTAACGAATACAATAGAGTTAGCCTTGAAAAAGCAGTTAAGGATTTTGAAGTCAGATTCAATATATGGAAGTACTGGTTTTAGTTGCTTTCTTTTTCACAAGTCCCGGTGATTCTCTGTTTAAAGAAGGTGATTTTTTTAATGCAATAAGTGAATACAAGAGGGAATTATATTTTGCTGCTTCCGATTCCAATTTGCTTCTCAGAAAAATTGCTCTTTGTTACGTAAAGAGGGGGATGTTTGAAGATGCCGCAAGTTATTATTCGGACATTCTTTATGAAAATTCATCGAGTGAAATTCAGATGCTTTTTGCAATATGTTTAATAAATTTGAAAAAGTATGATGAGGCTTACTTAGTAGTGGAAGATTTTACGGATAGTCTAAGTAGAATCCTGTTGTCTATAGCATCTGCATTGGGCGGAAACTATTCTGAAGCTTTCCAGATCCTTGATTCTTTGAAGTTAGAGCATCCTAAGTATTTTAGTTTGAATAAATTAACAACTCTTACTAAAATCGTACCTGGCTTAGGGCTTGTATTCCTTGGTGATTTCCCTCTATTTATCGGAACCTTAGCTTTGAACGGATTAGGAGTCTATCTGATTTACTATTATCTTAAAAGAGGTCTGGTATATGAGGCCATCTTTACAGGTTACCCAATTATTGAGAGATTCTATCTGGGCGGAATAAGAAATACAAAAGTTAAGTACCGGCTTTATTATGATAATTTTTTCAAATCTCTTTTAAAGCAACTATCGTATGAGCTTGTCAGACGGGAAGAAGCTTTTCTTTTTAACCGATAATTAGAACTGCGGAACCATCTATCTTTGAGTGTTTTATATCATCTAAAGCTCTGTTGGCAAGTTCCAAAGGATAGGCAGTCACTAAAGGAATTATAGGAATTTCAATGGCAAGTTTAATTGTTTCTTCTACATCATCTCTTGTGCTGTTAGCCGTAGATTTGATGCTCCTTTCTTCATATAGCAGACTATATGGAAAAGACGGTATATCGGTCATATGGATGCCTGCACTTACCACTGTGCCACCTTTGTCGATGTATTTTAGGCTTTCAACCAAAGCTTCTCCAACGGGTGCAAAAACTATTATTCCATCAAGTTTCTCTTTCAGCTCGTCTCCCAGTTTACCTGCCCACTTAGCCCCCATTTCCAATGCTTTTTTTCTGTGAGTTTCTGATCTTGAAAAAACGTAAACTTCTATCTTTTTATAAAGAGCTATTTGGAGTACAATATGGGCGGAAGATCCAAAGCCAACGAGTCCGAGCTTTTGCCCTTCTTCTGCACCCGTG
Source organism: uncultured bacterium (assembly GCA_964654765.1). GTDB lineage: Bacteria > Hydrothermota > Hydrothermia > UBA1063 > UBA1063 > UBA1063. The sequence continues at coordinate 22,975 of CAZZKY010000096.1, forward strand.
AGCTTTAATGCTCGGTATCCTATTACGCCTCCACATAATATAGGAGCAAAGCTTTTAATGTCAACAGTCTCTGGAATTTTGTAAATGGCAGTCTTTTTTGCGATCATGTATTCTGCGTATCCGCCATTTACGTGAAATCCAGTAAAAGCGATGTTTTCACATAGGTTGCTGAGTCCTTTCTTGCAGTATTTACAGCGTCCACAGTTGTAGTGAAGCCATGGGACTCCTACAAGGTCACCTTTTTTGAATCCTTCGACTTTTTTGCCCAATTCTTCTATTTTACCTATTACCTGGTGTCCTGGAATTATTGGATATCGTGGTGGAATAATATCCCCTTCTACGATGTGTAGGTCGGTATGACAAACCCCACAAACTAATACTTTTATAAGAACTTCATCTTCTAATGGTTCCGGGATTTTCAGGTCTTTAGAAAACAACGGACTGTTTTCAATGGGGGCTGGTTTGTCCAAAACCATAGCTCTCATAGCAAATTTATCCTCCCTATTATCTCTCTTAATATCCACCTTTTTCTGAATACCCCTTGAGAAAAGTTAAAAGATGCTGGTTCAAAATTGACAAAAATATAAGGGGCAGGCTCACCAAATTTCTTCATAAGTCCCGTTCTTAATGCAAGCTTTAAATTTCCGTTTAATATGCTTATTAGGTGATCAAGAGTTAGAAGTAAACCTGTACCCGATGTGTTATCCAATGAGGCATTTACAAATTCTAAGGTTACAAAGTTCTTCTCATAAAAGAAGTGAATGATCGCATCATTACCCCAGTTGACCCTTAAAAGGGGTAACGTCAGTCTAATGTCTTCTGCGTGATCTGCTTTCTTAGAATTATAGTAATAATTAAATCCCAATTCGCCTGATAGCAATAGGTTCCGTAAAATGGGTATTTGAGTTGAATGGTATAATGAGGTGATAACCTCTTTATTTTCATAATGCAAGCCTAAGGCATAGGTTTGATAGATATCGGGATATATCTTTCCTAAGATTACTGTTGAGAGACTCCCTCGAGTTGTCGATGGAAACAGTTCACCATACACATTTGCTTGCCTCAGGTATCCATAGTTTTTAACATAAAATATATGCGCTATAGCGAACCCAGTATAATCTCTGATTCCAGAGATGGAAAATGCGATGCTAGTTGCGGGAAAGCCGTTATAATAGGTAATGAATTGACTGTTTGAAAGTTCCATAAAATTGACCATTGCGGAGTATTCAACTAAGTTAAGTGGAGAGTGGCTTTGAAATTGAACGCCTTCAAAGGATATCTTTGATTTGTAGAGGTTTTGTCCAAAGTTAGCGTTGAAACTCACTAATGGTAAAATAAGGTCAGGGTAGAGGAGCTCTGTTAAGTAGCTTATGTTTTTGGTTTTTTCGAAGGCTACTGTGAACTCAAATTTATCACTCTGTTTGTCGTTTTCGAAAGTTAATTCGAAATCCTCGAAATCACCAACTGAAGCGGTCTTTATATATTCCCCATCAACATCCACAGTAACGTAATAAACGGTTTCTGAATCAAGGGTTGGGTAGTAGGCAAGGACAGGTTTGTCAAAAGATTTCATTTTCTTAGTTTCTAAATCAAGGTAGAATAGAGACCATTTCCCTTTATAATTGCCTGAGAATATTAGTATGTTTTCCTTTTTATCGAAGTACCCAATCTGAAAAGGATAACTGGTAATTCTTTCCAACTCTCCATCGTACAGCATGTAAATTTGATTTCCCTCTAATTCCTTGTGGGCTAAAAGGTAGAAAACTTCGCCATCCCTAAGCACCTGCTGAATTTTTAAATCATTAAATTCTTTAATTTTCTTATGTTTCCCTTCTTTAAATTCCCAGAGTGAAGATCCTTCGATTTCATCAATCACGTAAAAGATAGTATCGTTGAAAACGTCAAAGGCTCTTATTCTGCCCTCAAAAAGGTAGGTGAGTTTGCCAGAGCCGTCAATTTTTAATATTGCATTGGTAAATTTAAGGCCGAAGTAAGAAATGTTTGATTTTCCTTTGTGGATATTAGGTATTCCAAAATATATTGCTGAACCGCATACGACTGGCGGAAGGGATATGTCACCGGTGTAAATTTTTTCAATTTTCAAGAGTTGGGGATCAAAAATGCATAAGTCCGACTCATAGTAACCGAAATTCCACGAGAGCCTCTTGTAATTTGTTTTAACATAGTACAATTTTCTGCCAAAGTTTCGCAAGTACTTGATGTAATAACCACGATCAACATAAAAATTAGGCGGTAAATAAAACTCTTTGTGAAATTTCAAATCTCTTTGCCATTCTCTCCATAGTGAGCTTAATGGTCTTTTAAAAGTGAAAAGGGCTGGAATATCAATCAAAGGTATGGTGAAAGGCATTCTTCCAATGGTTGTGTAATACTTGTTTAGTCTATCTTCTCCGTAATTTTTTGCAATGAATTCTGTAAATTCTGAACCCATCAAATAAACAATTTCGCCTTGTGGGTAGTCAGCAGGATCGTGGTTGACGTACACGCCTTTTCTCAATTTGTTCCTCGCATTTAAGACCCTTAGATATGCGTCGAAATATCCCTCGTTAAGTCTTCCATCATTAGATTCAAGGTTGGACTCATTGTATACTGCAATTCCTTCGTGCATATATCCCGGTAAAAACAGCAGGTTTGGTAAGTATATTTTTCCAAAAACTATTCTAAGGATATTTGCCGGAAACCCTATGTTTAAAAGCTGTGCGTGGTGGGTATATTCATGGACCGATACCGTTCGCCACCAGGATTTCATTGTGCCAAAATGGAAATCCGGTTCAGGAACATAGTTAAAAATTGAAATACTCCTTGATAAAGGATCCGAGTAGCCATTGGCGATGGTGCCAATGTCTTCAACAAAGACGAAGGGTTTTGGAGGGTTTCCACCTGTGGCATTTAAGACTTTATTCTTGTAGTATTCAAGGTAGTTGCAAATTCTCAAAGCATTTATTGAGTCATCCTTTTGATAATAAACAATAAAGTTTTTGCTTTTTAGTGCATTGACAAAAAAGTTATTAATTATGAGAAGTAGTAGCAGCATTTTTAAAGCTCCCCTTTGAGTGTAGATATTCCTGCAACAGCACCCCTAAAATTATTAGGACAAGCCCGATAATCGTTGACGTGTAAATTTTTTCCTTCAAGATTAACGAAATAAAAAGCAAGGAAAGAAATGGCGCAAAATAGATAACATTACTTACTCTTGCTGTGTCCCTAATGGAGCTCAAGGCCTTTAGCCACAGGAGGAAGGTAATTCCCATCTCAAAAAGACCTACATATATACCCCCCAGAATAGCTAAAGGGGAGTTTATTTTAATTGGTCTTGAGAGGAATGCGAAAATTAAAAGATATAGATTCCCGAACAAAAAGTTGTAAAAAAGTTTTTTTTCCGTTTCTCTTTTATCGGTCATATTTAAAAGCCAGTAAACCGCCCAGATAACGGTGCTTAAAAGTGCTAAGGAAACTCCCAAGGGGTTCTTAAAGGAGAGGTTTTTCACGTTACCCTGGGTTATTGTTATAAAAGCCCCAGAAAAGCTTATAAGGAGGGCAATAAGCTTTACAGGAGTTAATCGCTTTTTAAAAAGTAGGGAGCTCAGAATGGTTAAGACTATTGGCCAAAGGTAGTTAAGAACAAGGGCTTCTTGAGCTTTTAAAATACTATAGGCAGTGAAAAGCACAATGTAGTAGAGGAAAGGGTTTAAAAGCCCAAGGATTATTGATTTTGTATTTCTCTTAAAATTCTTTATTTCATCGATGAACTTCTTTGAAGCTGTTAGCCAGAGCAAATATACAATTAGTGAGGTAACTGATGAAATTATTAGTAAACCAAATTGGTTAGTGTACCGAAGGGTCAATTTAAAAGCAGTTGCTTGCGTCGACCACAAAAGGACAGAAAGTAAAGCGTAAATCATTTATCGAAGTTAACTAATCAGGGAACAACTCCCTTTAAACGCCTATGTGGAAGCCGGGCCACTCACCTTCGTAATCTTCAAACTTCTTCGCGTAGTCCCTCTCTGCTTCTAAGAGTTTATAATGGGATAATTCCACCGTTGAGATGTAATCCAAAGTTTTTTTAACAATTTCATCGGTAAATAACTCTATCATAGATTTATAAAATTCGGATGCCTTTAATTCTGACTTCATAGCGATTTCAAGAACATCTGAAATTGGCAACTTTTCAACTTCTGGCCCTATCTCTGGAAGAGGCACGGGTGATTTTTCTGGTAACGATACCGTTTGACCAGGAAAATTTTGAATGAACATTTTTTCGAAAAATACTCTGTGTTTTTCCTCTTCTTTTGCAAGGAAGTCGAATTTATCTTTTAACACAAAGTTTGAAACACGATTTTTCATTTTTTCATAAAGTTCCTTTGACTCGATTTCGCTCTTGATTGCAGCGAGTATGATGTCTTTTAAGGTATATTTGCTGAGATCCATAATGCCTCCTTTTTAACTAAATTATAAAACGAGATTGACGTATTACTCAGCGAGTTTGTTTAAAATTAGCAACATTTCTTGAGCGTTTTTTAACATGGCGTGGTCGTTGTTGAAAAATACGTAAACCTTTTCTGGTTGGCTTTCAAGAATTTTTGACGCTACTTCTTGCAATTCATTTTCCTTATAATCGTATGAATACCAGCTTTCGCGTCCGTGCATTCTCAGATACACAATTCCATTTACGTTAAAAATCGTTCTCGGCAAATTGGGGGCATCGACAGAAACAATAGTGATGCCAAGAGTTTTTGCCCAGCTAAAAGTTTCTTCTACAAACCATGAGTCGTTTCTCGGTTCAAGTGCAAATCTTGGACCAAGGTTCGTAAAGATGGCGAAGTTTTTTATTTTATCCATAAAGTCTATTTTTAGAGAGGGAGGAAGCTGAAACAGGTAAAAATCTACACAGGCGTCAAGAGGTTCAAAGAGTTTTTTAAAATCTGACCACACCGTGAAAGATTCATCATTGAATTTCAGTAAGTGGGTTATCCTTCTATTTACTTTTACTGCCCATCTAAGCTGGTTACAGGATTTTGCCCAGCCTTTTACCTGCGATGGGAACGGAAACCTGTAAAAAGAGGCATTAAGTTCCACGGCATTTAAGTTTGAATTTTTTATATACCAATCCAAGGAATTTCCGAGGTTCCATGAATATCTCCACCCGGAAGTTCCTACAAAAATTTGCATGAGAATATTTTTAATCAAATTTTATGTAAAGTAAACCCCAAGCAATAAATTTAGAATCAGGTTCAGAAGTCCACTCTAATTACTTCCCCATATTTTTCCAGCTCAGAGAGGTTTAACTTTGTGCTGTC